>JADJLT010000002.1 GCA_016709965.1 Betaproteobacteria bacterium | reverse complement strand
TTTCAGCTACCGCCCCCGCTGACAGCGCTGGAGAATGTCATGCCGTTTTGAATTGGGCTGGCTTTTCCTGAAAATGACCGCAGCAGCCGGCGAATGGCTGGAACGTGTTTGGCCCCAGTCATCGCCTGGAAGCATTATCCGGAAGCATTTGTCCGGCGGTGAGCAGCGCGCGTGGCACTGGCCCGCGCCTTCGCACCTAATCCCCAACTGGTCTCCGCCGATGAGCCGACTGGCAATCTCGACGCTGCGACCGGCCAGCAGGTCATCGACCTGATGTTCGATCTAAACGCCAAACAGGGAACGACAGCTGCTGGTCACCTTAATGAGCACGAAGCGATTAAGCTGCCCGTTGCGGGCGCATTCTGCGCATTCAGTCCGGGCGGCGGCTGGCTTTGATTCGACTGGTCTGCATCACGGTGACGAGGAAGAACGTCTTTGTTACGGGCGCCAGCGCGGCTATCTTGGCTGTCGCCCGGTGAGGGCGCTGCTGGCGCGCGGCCATCAGGTTAGCGCGCTGGTTCGTGGTAACGGGTCGAGCATCCGTCCTGCCACCGGCATGTCGCGTAGTGATAGGAGATGCGCTCGATCCTCAAAGTTTTCAGGATCAGATGGATGGCGCCGACACCGTTCATCTTTGGTGGGCGTTGCGCATCCTCGTCCGGGTTAAAGTTCGCTGCCTTCCGGCATCTGATTCAGCCTCGCTGCAAGCTGCGCTGCTCGCCTCTCGCCATGCTGGGCTGAGTCATTTTGTTTATCTGAGCTGCCGCGCAACCGGCGCCGGTCATGCAGGTTTATCTGGCGGCTCCTCGCCGAGGGTGAGGCGAGCCTTGTCGCCAGCGGCATCCCGGCGACTATTCTGCGCCCCCGTACGTGCTGGGGCCAGCTCATAGGTGGCCAATGGTGCTGTTGCTAGTTTATTGGCTGGCCGAACAGTTTCTCGGCAACCCGCGAGGAGCGAAAGGCGGCTCGGGCTGGTGACCAATGATCAGACGAGGACGCCGCATTGGTGGCGGCTGTCGAGTCGCCGGCTTCGAGACCCGCATCGCGATGTCACGGCCATCCGGCGTTTTTCGTGATGTTGGTTAGGCGTCAGATTTGTTCGTTGCACCCACGACTCTTCGACGCGAGCGTTTGGTCGTGCGTTTGATGAAGCAATTTCCGGACTGGATCACCAGTGAAATGGCCTGCCCTGATAGCGTGCCTTCAGCCCGGACCGCAAGCGGGCTCGTTCAGACGCCATGATCGGTTGATCGATGACCATCGTGATGATGATGGTGGTCTGGGCCCTGGTGTCATTGCGTTGCGCCTGCTGCCACTACCCGCTGAAATCCTCAGGGCTTCCGGGTACTGTGCGCGAATTTTCCTTGATCAGCCGCTCAAACTTTCCCGCCCTGACTTCAGCGACTTCGATTTCGCTTCGAGGCGCGTCCGTTGGTGGCCACGCTTTCCCTGCAGCTGCTGGAGCGTATTGCTGAGCACTTGTTGCTGCAGTTCCTGCTTCAGTTGGGTGACGTCGAATTTCTCCGCACCAACATGGCGCACCGTGACTTCTACGCCATCGTAGCCCTCGGTTGCAAACTGTCGTTCAACGAGCTGTCGTACCTCGTCAAGTTGCCCGTCGCCGCCTAGCGTCAGCATGACGCGGCGCTTGTCGACGGAGATTTCCCGGCCAAGCAACACATAGCGTTTATCCCTGTCGATGCTCTGGACGATGCGCATTGCTTTTTCTTCGAATACTTTCTGTACGACCAAGTCGTAGGCGAGGAAGCCGCTTGGTACGGCGGTGGCAATGACGATGAAGCCAATGGCGAGGCGGGTACGTTGGCGGGTCGTGGCGTCGATTTCGCCGCGTTCCGGCAAGCGCAATAACTTGACCACGAGCAGGCTGGCAAAGGCGATGAAGACGCTGTTGATGGTGAACAGGTAAAACGCGCCGCCAAAATACTGCAGGTTGCCGGTAAATATACCGCAGCCGGCGGTGCATAGCGGCGGCATCAAGGCGGTAGCGAGGGCATCGCGGGGAACGCAGGCTGGAGTTGTAGCGCCGCCGTTCTCTGATCATGCCGACTGCACCGCCGAAGAAGGCAATCAGGACATCCCACAGCGTCGGGCTAGTGCGCGATAGCAATTCCGATTGGGCGTGGGGTGAGCGGGTCAGCAGAAAGTAAAGCGTTGCGGTCAACAGGCTGATCGCGACAAAAACACCGAGATTGCGCAATGACTGTCTGATCAACTGCAGATCCTTGACGCCGGCCCCGTATCCGACGCCAACAATCGGGCCCATCAGCGGGGAAATCAGCATGGCGCCGATGATCACGGGCCGTTGAATTGACGTTGAGTCCGATCGACGCGATCGGGGATGGCGAAAAACAGCACCCCAGATTGGTGCCGCCAACCGGATACGCCACTGCGGATGAGTTTCGTCGATCATGTCTCGGGGCTTGTCCTGATCGTGCCGAGATGGAAGAGGCGGTTCAGGGCGACAATTTGTTTATTCATGTTCATTATTCAATAGTCTGTGCCGGCCAGTGTGCCGGCGAAAATAACGAGCATCCGGAGTAACCCATGGCTTAACGATGCGCCAGTGGTTTTCTGACTGGTTCTATGTATGGCACCTATTTTAAGTGGCCTGCTCCGGATCGGCTAATCGCGATTCCGGATTGCTCTGTCATTTGGCGAGTGATTTGGCAGCTGATCATGCCGCCCGCTGACCACTCCGCACGGCGCCTTCCAGCGTGGCCGGGTAGTCGGCCCAGGTGTAGTCGCCGGCCGGAAGATGCGCGGGTCTTCGGTCTTGGATGGGCGCTGCAGTCCTGGGTGGCCGAGAAGGTGGCGCGTTTTTTTCACGGATGACTTTGTGCCAGCTCGACGTTTCCGGCATTGCCAGTTCGGTTTCAAAGGGCGATTGCCAAGGCCGCGTCATCCAGTGCTTCCCAATCGCCATGGCCGCTCAGGACGCAGGCGAGCAGGCCATCGCCGCGATCAACTATCCATTGGCCATACCGTCCGCCGGCTGGTCAGGGGAAAGAAGTTTTCGTTTTTGGCCCAAATTTCAGGTAGACCGTACTGCAATCGGTTCGTAGGCGTAATTGGTGGCTGCAGCAGGCCAAAGGGCGCCGCCGATATGCTGGGGTGCGGTGGCGATGATCGCGGCTACGTAGGCTTCTTGCCGTCGATTTTGATGGCATTTTCAGTGCTTGGGAATGATTGACGCGTGTGCTCAGACAGATTTTTTGCGCCATGGGCGGACAGCCATTTCCTGGCGGGATCCGGCAGTAATTGGCCGAGATCAACGCGGGGCAGTAGCAGGTCGGTATCTTCGCGGCGTGAACTGCCGAGGCTGTCGCGCAGGACGCGGCACGAAAGTTGCGCCGAGGCGCGCTCGGCTGGCGTGTTCAGTGCAGCGAGTCAGAGCGGTTCCCACAGGTGGCGGCGCAGGGCGCCAGTCTGCCCCGCAGAGTCCAGCCATTGGGTGACGGTCATGTCTTGCACCAATGAAACCCTGGCGGTTTGACGCCTTCCATCCACCAGCTGTTTGCGGTTTTCTTTCCAATCGACGGGGCAGCGGTTAAAACCCCAGGCTACTGAGGCGGGGCCGGCGGTTTCGGAAGTGCCAGGCGGTAGCCGGTGTTGTCGATGACCTGCAGTGGGCGGCGGTTGAATAGCTGGTCAGGATCGCCACCGACCCGGCGCATCAGCGCCAGCGTCTCGCGATAGGCGCCAAGCGGGATGTGCTGGCCGTTGTCGAGCGTCTGGCTATCAATGCGGACAGCGCGGAAGCTCGGCCACCGAGCACGCGGCCGGCTTCGAAGAGGGTGGTTTCAATACCGGCGGCAGTCAATTCCACGGCCGCAGCGATGCCGGCCCAGCCGCCACCGATGACGGCAATTTTCAAGGCTTCAGCCCTTCATCCAGGTCTTGGCAGCCAGCCATAGCTTGCGCGTCGGCGGCAAAGAAATGCGCTGGTGAAGCACTTGAAAGTTGTCGCGTTTGCGAGCAGGCCGACGACGCTGGCGACACGGTAGCAGTAGAGCGAAAGGCCCTTGAAGTCGAGGTAGCGCGATTGCATGAGGTCCATCTCCATGCCGTCAACGATTTCCAGCAACTGTTCCTTCGGCAGGTTGATGCGCTTGTCCAGTCCGGCCAATGCCAGTCCGACCGGGTGCTGCGGCTGGCCGGTAGCCACGCGCTCGATTTCCTGTCGCCACCAGGTGAGTTTGGTGGAGGCGATGGCCGCATCGTTGCATTCATCGACGACATCATCGACTTCGCGGCAGAAGGCATAGAGCGCCATGTTGGCGCGGCGGCGCTCAGCAGGAAGGAACAGAAAGCTGTAGTAGAAGGAGGAGCCGCTGGCAGCCTACTTCTCCTGGCAGTAATTGTCAGGATTCATGGGGCTACATTCTAATGGAACGGCCAGCAAGTACGAGCCAATCCCATTTGCCCAGCTTTGGACGTCGCGTGAAAACGTCACCACGCACCTTGCCGGATACGGTCGAGAATGCGCAGGCCGCCCTGCATGGTCAATCGAATTTCCCAGCCAAGCCGGCCGGGCAGGGCATGGACGAGCGGTGCGCCACGCTTTATCAGGGCGCTGGTGCGGTCAATCTCGAAATCCATCAGTGCCGCCCAGTTGGCCGACCAGTGGCTTTGCGCGATATCTACCTCGCTGACGTGAAAGCGCGGGAGGTCGCACAAAGGTACGTAAATCCGCTCTTTTTTCCAGTCGACCGCAACATCCTGCCAAAAATTGATCAGCTGCAGGGCGGTGCAGATGCAGTCGGATTGTGCCAGATGCGCCGGCTCGGTTCGGCCAAACAGGTGCAAAACCAGACGCCCGACCGGATTGGCCGAGCGGCGACAACAGTCGAGCAATTCCGGGTAATCGGCGTATCGCGTTTTCACAACATCTTGCGAGAAAGCGTCGAGCAAGTCGCGGAAGAGCTGGATGGGCAAGGTATGGGCAGCGATCACCTCGGCGAGTTCGACGAATAGCGCCGTTTGTGGAATGTCGCCGGCGTCGATGCGATCCAGTTCGGCGCGATAGGCGTTCAATCCATTGAGGCGCTCGTCACGCGATGCGTCGCCCTCATCGGCAATATCGTCGGCGCTGCGCGCAAAACGGTAAATCACCTCGATCGGCGAGCGCAATTTGGCCGGCACCAGCAGCGAGGCAACAGGGAAGTTTTCGTAATGATCGACCGACATTAATAGTCTGCTCTGGAGATTGGCGCCTAGTCGGTGCTAAAATGCGCCCCGCTTGCCCAAGTGGCGAAATTGGTGACGCACCAGATTTGGGTCCTAGTAAATCTTGCGCGTTCGCGGATTTTATCTTCACCGGCACCAATGCTGGTTTTAAGTTATTGATTTTAAAATGTATTGCATTGGTCTGGCAAGCCTTTGCTTTTCGGGCTGACGATTCCATAGTATCGTCGGACTGTAATCATCGGAAATAGATGAGAATAGGTGGAAGATGAGAATGTGCCAAGTTGGTGCAATCCTCATCAAGATAATGTGTGTCGTGAATTCGGTTTCTTTCTGAAGTACGATTTCATGCGTGCCCAGGTGGCGAAATTGGTGAACGCAGCAGGTTTAGGTCCTGCCGCCGCAAGGTGTGGGGTTCGAGTCCCTTCCTGGGCACCACGGAATATCTGTCTGGTATGTCTCTTTTGGTGGTAACTTGTGCCGGTCTTCTCTCCGAAAAGATTGCAAACAAGATTACATCGAATGAGAAAGCTGCAAGAATCATCAATAGAAAAAGAAAAGGTCATTACGGCCTATGACGCTCTTGGAGCGTCAGTTCCCCCGGTGATGGTTCTCTCTCCTGAAGATGTAGCTACATCATTAGGATTCAGTCGTAAAAGCATTTACGGCCAGATAGCAGCAGGCACCTTCCCGATACCCGTTTTGCGGATTGGGCAACTGATCAAAATCCCCAAGCTTTTGCTTGCCGAGTGGCTGGATGGGAAAGTCCTAGCCTTTGGTTCTGAATCGCCAACCTGTACAGGTGCCGAACTGGATTTTAATCCTGAGGTATCAACCAAAGCCAAACGAGGTCGTCCCAAAATGGCCAGAAATAGGGCGAGCTATCAAGTCAGTCGACGGACGGTGTCAGTTCTTGTGGATGCCGAGCTTGTCGAACAGGATTCAGTTTCGCCTTTTTGCATCCCTGACCAGCTTGTCGTAGGAGACGATCTCGACGTAGCCATTGCCCTTCGGCAGGGTAAGAAGTAACCCTCGTTATCGGAGGTCTTGTGGTACCGCATCTCGACTTGGTCGCGCAGGCTCGGGGTTAAGTCAGCGATCAGATATCCCATATACCTTAGTCGGTCGGGATTCACCGGCCGGCCGTCAATATCCTTGATGTTCCCTTGGTCGATCTCCTGAATCTGTGGATGATCTGGTCTGCAGGATCCCTGTCATAGTCATCCCGGCCCGGCCGTTTGAACTCGATGATGACTACGCCACCGCCGGGAAGGTTATCTGGTTCTGCGACCCCGATAGGCGTGCCGTAGAAAAAAGTCATGATGTCAGGCTCCTTGCCTGACGTCCCCTCAAGTCCCGGCACCTTGTTGAGTTTCTTGTCGGAAGTCAGCAGTGTGTGGAAACACAGTCGCTCGTCGATGAGCCAGAGGTTCTGTTGATCCAGAACACGTCCTTCGAAGGCCATTGAGTGCTGCCTTACACCGCCTCCAGCGCGAGCAGCTCATCTTTTGCTTTAGGATGAGCAAACAAGGTGTCGCGTGATATTCCTTTTTTGACGTAGTCGTAATAACAGTCCGGTGCTTTGCCTTTGGCAAAATGCCGAAACAAGGCCCGCAAGGAAAGGGTTTGATGGGCGTGAAAATCCTTTTCGATTGACACGCGAAGGTTAAATACAGGAGCGCCGTCGGCATTTGTCAGAGAGGAAAATCCCTCCCCTAGACCTCCTGGGCCAGCAAACAGGTCGATAACGGATATTGGTTTGCGGTCTGCCATGTGTTCTTTTTGGTTGTTCGGCACGTTCGCTGGCGTGCCTTATGGTCCACCGATGCTACCGGAATGTCCCTTGGTTGGGGTAAGCTTTGATTTTAACCTTCTGGGACTCGGGCTGGTGGGACGGTTCGATTTTTCGGGGTGTCGTCCTTTGCCCTTGCCTAGTAATGGAACCGTCCGTGTTGTGATGTTGCTCGACAGATAGACTTTCTGCTCTGAAAAAACAAAACCCGCCGAAGCGGGTTTGGTGGGGGCGGCGCGAACGGTTAAGCCTTGGGAATGAACAGCGCGGGGCTGACGCCAAAGAACTCGCCAAGCTTTCCGGCCAGTGTTGCAGATATCTTGCGATGACCAGCAAGGATATTCGACAGGTTGCCTTGTGCGACGATATTTGAAAGGTCTTCCTGTTTCAGGCCTTTGGCTTCGATCCAGGAAGCGCAGGGGCGTCTTTCGGCACGGAAGCTTCGATGGTGAAGTGTTCGCGCTCGTAGTTGGAAACCAGATCGCCGACAAGCGCCAGAAGACCAGCCAGCTTGTGTTCTTCATTGTCGCCAACCACATCGAGCAAGTCATTCATGAGGGCAACCATGCGGTCATAGCCTGCTTCGTCATGGATCGGACGAATGTGAGCCATTGCATCGAGCTTGGCCCAGGAGGTCTGGATTGCGCGGATGTCAAAACGGCTTTGTGCAGCATGCATGATTACACCTTTCCTTTTCTATATAGCTTGTTCCAGTCGTCGTATTCCCGATGTGTCATCACTTCTCGGACATAGATCTTCTTGAACTTGTACTTCACGACAACAATAACTCGATAGTTATTACCACCCACATCAAACACCGTGTAAAGGGAGGGACATAGTCGGCCGAGTTGAATGTGTTCTTCAGTTCGTTGAAGTCCTTTGCAGTGGACTTCTCCAGAACTGAATGCCAGTCCTTCAACACTTGCTCGGCCTCTGGGTGCTTCTCCCAGAACTCCCGCAGCATTTTCAGCGAAATGATGTGCATGCCCATGAGTATATCAATCTGATATAAATCTGCTGATCTTTTTTTGTAGTGGTCATCATCGGTTCAGGTGAAGATTGCCGGGCAATGCGCTCCGGTTTTTCTGTGGGTTGGCATTATCTGCATGTCACAGCGATGGTCCAACTGAACAGGCGCTCGGTTGGCAAGCCTTAACAAGCTGCTATGGTTACCTTCGGTTCCAGCGAGCGTAGATCTCCTTGCGTTCCGTTTCCAGAAAGAATGCCGGTAAAAGGCGTAGAAGACCGTAATCTGGCGCTTTCCTGGTCTTCGCCAGTCAGGGCGCGCAGAATACTTTCGTTCCCTGAAGAGAGAGATGTCTTCCCACTCAGAGTAGGCGGGTGTTTCCCCGCGCAGGCTTTCCAGCGGGAAATGTTTGAGCGGGCACGTTCTACCAGGAGATGGATTCGCTTCCAGCTTTTTGGCGATCAGACGATGCATTTCAAGGCTGCGCCAGTCGCTTGGCTGGTATTTGTTGTCGACCTGTTCCACGTATGTCACTCCATGAACCGTAGTCGTACGGTAATCGATCAGCAGCATAAATCAAGGGGGCCGACGTAACGTATGTGGGGACTGCCCGTTGTCAGCCGTCAACCACAAGCAACAACTGACGCCTGATTTCAATGAGTAACCACATTTACTGTTGTCATCTCGGTATCATCGACATTGTTGATCGCCGAATCGTTGGTTCGTTTTTTCCATGTAACTCTCCTGATTTTTGCCGGAAGATATGACAGGGTTGTTAAAAAAGTGTGGGGAGAAGTGCGGGAAAATCCTCGCGCAATTTTCTAAGGTTTTGATTATGAATGATTAAAAATTCAAATAATCGGCGAGATTTTAGATTTAGGTTCTGGCGCCGAAAGGTGTGGGGGTTCGAGTCCCTTCTTGGCACCAAATATAGCACAAAGCTCTGATTATTCAGGGCTTTTTGATTTTCTGGTCGATGAAATTCCAAATGACCGTCATTTTTTGGAGTTTGCCTGGGGAGTTTGGGCATGGTACATGCGTAAATGCCTTGTATTATCCAGGAGGTATCCATGTCCATCAGTTCTGTTCTTTCCACTGGCTTGCAAAGCATGCAGGCTGCCATCAACCGAACAGGCATTGCAAGCAGCCGAATTGCCGCTGATGACAGCGAGATGGCCACCAACATCGTTGGGCTGCATCAAGGGGCAATCGATGCCAAGCTTGCAGCCAATGTCATAAAGCCGGTGACGAAATTCTCGGGACAATTATCAACATCAGAGGCTAGATTTGCCGGAGGCGGCAGTTTACGCCGCTTGAAGTATCAGTTCTAGCCACCTTGCTTGCCATAAATGCCTGGAGTGAGCTGATCGGTAAATCAAAGGGATTGTGTTTGCCTGTATGTGCCTATACTGGTTTAAGGATTCAGTTGATTTCTGGAAATTTAGGAGGCGATGATGCGCAGACTTTTCGTTCCACTTATTCTCGCGCTATCCGTTGTTGCGCTTCCCGCTCAAGCTCAACGAGGTTACGGCCATAGAGGCTATGGCCATCACGGCAGTGGTGGTTCCGGCTGGGCCGGGCTGGCTGTATTTGGCGCGCTCACTGGTTTGGCTATCATGTCGGAGCGGAGCAGGCCGGTATATGTCGATCCCTATTACGTCGGGCCGGTTTATTCACCACAGCCAGTCTATATCGAACAGCAGCCTGCACCGGTAGCCCCGTCTGCCAATGCTTCCGGGAGTTGGTACTACTGCGGTTCGAGCGCCATGTACTACCCATATACGCAGGCATGTCCCGAAGGCTGGCAGGCAGTGCCGGCCAGACCCTAGCCAAATGGCTGGTAATCAGGCCTTGGGGGATAAATTCAGAACTTCACTGAAGAATTGCTGTGCCGGCATTTGGAATCCGGACGCATTCGTGTGACCGCCGCCACCATAACGTGAGGCAATGGTGGCAACGTCGAGCGTTTTGCCTTTTGAGCGCAGCGAGGCCTTGATTTCGCCGACACCTGACAATTGCCAGATCAAACCGTAACTACCACTTTGCTCAGCCAGGAGTTTCCTAAATCCGAGGCAAACAGCGCGTTTGCGTTGATGGCGATCCCCTGGTGTGGCCAGCCAGCTCAGATCGCCGTCGGTAATGATGGTTTGTCCATGGCGCTGCGCCTGCAGGGCGTCGACAGGTTCGCCACGAACCAAAGCCGGCATACGCAATACGCTTTGGGACATGCGTTCAATCTCTTTGGTGAAACTGATCAATGGCCGAGCCTTGAATGATGGCTTCTAGGTAGCGAGCTGCCGACGCGTTGGGTGTCTCTAAAACCAGTTGGTACCAAGTGGCAAAGTCAAATGGCAGCAGGCGCAGGGCGCGACAGAAGGCACGCGTGCCGGGTAAAGCAAAGCGCCAGATGTCTTGGTCTTCGATGTGCCGAATTGCCAGGGCGTCGGTGTTTCTGGATGGAAGTTCTCCCAAAGCCAGTCGTGCTCCTGATTTATCAAGATTGAAAACGACGTAAAGTGGCAGCGTTGGGTGCTGATATTGGCGCAGGCCGTTATCGCTGGGGCGTAGCTTGTCGCCCCAGGCATTGAGGGCGGATGCGTGATGATCAATCTGGGTGACCGAATTGGCACTTCTGGCCATGGTTTCGAGAAATTCTGGCGGAAACGAGAAGTCCAGAATGAATACCTGATGGCCGGCAATGTCGGCGAGTGCCCATGGTTCACCGTGATGCATTGCTCGATAAACCGCAGCGTCACCAAAGTGAGCCCACGCCGCGTAGGCAGCGCCAAAGCCATCCAGACAGTCTGCGTGGTAGATAACCGTAACGGGTGTTTGCTGCATGTTCAGTAGTGCGGCGGAAGTTCGTCGCGCAGGTTGCCCGGTTGGTGCGCTTGGGCATTTTGCGACTGTTCGCGCAGACTGCGAATTTCCTTGGCGAGCAGATCGATTTGTTGCTGCTGGCGAAGACGATGCGATTCAGCTCGTCCAACAAGTCTTCGGTGTAGCTGATCTTGATTTCGAGATCGGTAATCGTGATTCCACTGGGCGTCCTTACTTTGCGCTACGCCAGTCGCGCAAAGTTTCCTTGGGCAGTGGCGGCGGGGTATCGTTGCGGGGTGGCGGATCAGCGGCAAGGCGCCTCCCAATACCACAATCAGGCAAATTCCAAAATTATCCAGCCTTCGTTCATTCGCCTCTCCATTCATTAAGCGGCAAGTTTAATGGGCAACTCAAAAAATCGCGAAGGGCTGTTGACATCGGCTTTTACGTCTGTAAAATGCGCGCTTCTTTAGGCGGTTAGCTCAGTTGGTTAGAGCGCCACGTTGACATCGTGGAGGTCGTTGGTTCGATTCCAATACCGCCTACCAAAATTCCTGACGGAGTTGAATTGATGATTTTCCGAACTTGCAGTACCGTTCAGAAACACTAATCGAGTCAGCCTTCGTTTGACCAAAAGTGCGGCTCGCCCCGCACTTTTTTTTTGCCCAGAGATCCGCCATGCCCGATATCAAACTGCCTGATGGTTCCATCCGCTCTTTTGAACAGCCGGTAACAATCGCCGAAGTGGCGGCCAGCATCGGCGCTGGCTTGGCTCGCGCAGCGTGGCTGGCAAAGTCGATGGCGTTGTGGTTGATACCTCTCATTTGATTGAACGAAACGCCGACTTGGCCATCATCACGGACAAGGATGCCGAGGGGCTGGAGGTTATTCGTCATTCGACGGCTCACTTGCTGGCTTACGCGGTTAAGGCGCTGTTCCCTGATGCTCAGGTAACCATCGGCCCGGTTATCGAAAACGGGTTTTACTACGATTTTGCCTACAAGCGTCCGTTTACCCCGGAAGATCTGGTCGTCATCGAAAAGCGTATGGCCGAGCTGGCCAAGAAGGACATCCCCGTTACCCGCGAAGTCTGGGCGCGACGATGCGGTTAAATTTTCCTCGATCTCGGCGAAAAGTACAAGGCTGAACTGATTGGTGCTATTCCAGCTGACCAGCAGGTATCGCTGTATCGCGAAGGCGATTTCATTGACCTATGCCGCGGCCCGCACGTGCCGACCACGGCCAAGCTGAGGATTTTCAAGTTGATGAAGGTGGCTGGCGCCTATTGGCGTGGTGATCATCGCAACGAGCAATTACAGCGTATCTATGGCACCGCTTGGGCCAAGAAGGAAGACCTCGACGCCTACTTGCACATGCTGGAAGAGGCTGAAAAACGCGATCATCGCCGTCTCGGCAAGCAATATGACCTGTTCCATATGCAGGACGAAGCGCCGGGTCTGGTTTTCTGGCACCCCAAGGGTTGGGCGATTTGGCAGGAAATCGAACAATACATGCGCGCCGTATATCGCAACAATGGCTATCAGGAAGTTCGCTGTCCGCAGATTCTCGACAAGACCTTGTGGGAAAAGTCCGGTCACTGGGAGCATTACAAAGACAACAAGTTCCTGACCTCGTCGGAAAATCGCGACTATGCGGTCAAGCCGATGAATTGTCCGGGCCATGTCCAGGTTTTCAATTCGGATCTGCGTTCCTATCGCGAATTGCCATTGCGCTATGGTGAGTTCGGTTCCTGCCATCGCAACGAGCCAACCGGGGCCTTGCATGGCCTGATGCGTGTGCGCGGTTTTGTGCAGGATGACGGTCACATCTTCTGTACGGAAAGATCGGATCGAATCCGAAGTGACTGCTTTTAATGCGCTGGTTAAAAAGTTTATGCCGATTTCGGTTTTAACGATGTCGCGGTCAAATTGGCGCTGCGTCCGGATAGCCGCGTTGGTTCCGACGATGTTTGGGACAAGGCGGAGGATGCGCTACGCCAGGGTTTGCGTGCATCCGGGCTGGAATGGACCGAACTGCCGGGGGAGGGGGCTTTCTATGGTCCGAAGATCGAATTCCACATCAAGGATGCCATCGGTCGCTCTTGGCAATGCGGGACGATGCAGGTGACTTCTCGATGCCGGGCCGTCTGGGGCGGAATATGTCGGTGCGGACGATACGCGCAAGGTGCCGGTGATGCTGCACAGAGCCATTCTGGGGTCGTTGGAGCGCTTCATTGGCATCCTGATCGAGAATTTTGCCGGCGCACTTCCGCTGTGGCTGGCGCCGGTGCAGGTGATGGTGTTGAATATCTCCGGAAAAGCAGGCGGATTATGCTGCGATTTGGCGAAAAAGCTGCATAACGCGGGCTTCCGGGCCGAGTCGGTTTGCGTAACGAGAAAATTACCTATAAAATTCGCGAACATAGCTTGAACCGGCTGCCTTATCAGCTCGTTGTGGGCGATAAAGAAAAAGCGGACGGACTGGTTGCCGTGCGGACTCGCGGTGGTCAGGATCTCGGACAGATGTCCATTGAGGCCCTGATCAAACGACTTCAGGAAGAAGTCGTGGCGCGTAGTAGCACGGCTTAATTTATTGTTTTCGGGGGTTTTACCATAGCTCAGAACAAGGCGCATCGCCTCAACGAAGAAATTACGGTTCCGGAGATTCGTCTCCAGGGTGCAGAAGCTGAACAGCTAGGCATAGTCAGTATTCGTGAGGCTTTGCACATGGCTGAAGAAGCCGGGATGATCTGGTCGAGATCGCTCTCGACCGCTGTAGCCGGTCTGCCGCATCATGGACTACGGCAAGTTCAAGTACCAGGAACAAGCGTGCGCGAAGGCCAAGCTGAAGCAGAACAGGTGCAGGTCAAGAAACGAGACTGCGCCCAGGTACCGACGAAAACGATTACCAGATCAAACTCCAGGAACATGACGCAGCTTCTTGGAAGAGGGCGACAAGGTCAAAGTGACCCTGCGCTTCCGTGGCCGCGAAATGGCGCATCAGGAATTCGGCATGCGCCAGTTGGAACGAATCAAGGCTGACCTTGATGCGGCTGGTGCAGTCGAGTAGATGCCGAAGATGGAAGGTCGTCAGATGATTATGGTCATCGGGCCGGCCAAGAAGAAGCAAACCGTAGTATTCAGTAGTTGGTGGTGCTTGGTACGGAAGCGTTCCCGCCGGGAACCACCTGACGGCATGTCATTAAGGAGCATTAAATGCCCAAAATGAAGACCAAGAGCAGCGCGAAAAAAAGCGCTTCTCCGATTCGCGCTGGTGGTAGCATCAAGCGCGGTCAAGCCTTCAAAGCGTCACATCTTGACCAAGAAGACGACCAAAGCGTAAACGTCACCTGCGTGGTTCAGTTGCTGTTAACGAGCGCGATGCAGCATCCGTCCGCGCCATGATGCCCTACGCGTAAGGAGATAAAAGATGCCTAGAGTTAAACGTGGTGTAACGGCGCGCGCGCGTCACAAGAAGATTCTCGTTCAGGCCAAGGGTTACCGCGGTCGTCGCAAGAACGTATATCGCATCGCCAAACAGGCGGTGATGAAGGCTGGTCAATATCAGTACCGTGACCGTCGTCAACGCAAGCGTCAGTTCCGTGCCCTGTGGATCGCTCGTATCAATGCTGCAGCTCGTCTGGAAGGCATGAAATACAGCACATTCATGAATGGCCTGAAGAAAGCTAATATCGAAGTCGACCGCAAGGTCCTGGCCGATCTGGCTGTCTTCGATCAGCCGGCTTTTGCTGCTCTGGCCGCACAGGCCAAGGCACAGCTCGGCGCCTGAGCGAAGGCTTGACTAAAAAAAGGAGGCGCAAGCCTCCTTTTTGTTGGTGGTTTTGTAGGTGGAAGTCTATGGATAATCTTGATCAAGTCGTTAGCGAAGCCAAGGCGGCCTTTGCTGCTATTTCAGACCCGGATGCGCTGGAACAGGTGAAAGCCCGTTTTCTCGGCAAGACGGTCAGATTACCGAACTTCTCAAGGGCTTAGGCAAGCTGCCCGCAGAAGAGAAGAAAACGGCAGGTGCCGCGACAATCTCGCCAAGACGCCGTTGAAACCGCGTTGAACGAGCGACGCGAAGCGATCCGCAAGGCGGCCCTGGATGCCCGTCTTGGCCGAAGAGGCGCTGGATGTCATTGCCTGGTCGCGCGCGAAGCGCGCGGTGGTTTGCATCCAGTGACGCGCACTTGGAGCGCATCGAGTCGTTGTTCGCTCGATTGGTTTCTGAGGTCGCCGACGGCCCGGAAATCGAAGAGGATTTCTTCAATTTCCCTCGCGCTGAATACGCCCGAGGATCACCCGGCGCGTTTGATGCACGACACGTTTTACCTGCAGAACCGGGGACGGTACTGTTGCCGAAAAGGTTTTGCTGCGCACTCATACCAGCCCGATCAGGCCCGTTACATGCAAGCGCATGTGGCCCGCTACGGTCAACAGGAAAAAATGCCCGAAATCAGAATCATCGCGCCGGGCCGCGTCTATCGTGTCGATTCCGATGCGACGCACTCGCCGATGTTCAATCAGGTTGAAGGCCTGTGGGTGGGGGAAGGGTTTCCTTCGCCGACCTGAAGGGTGGTATTGCCGATTTCCTAAGAGCTTCTTCGAGACCGATGACCTGAAGGTGCGTTTCCGTCCTTCATTCTTCCTTTTACCGAGCCATCCGCCGAAATTGATGTCGCCTTCAAGGATGGGGGCGCCGATCTTGAAGGCCGTTGGCTGGAAATCGCCGGTTGCGGCATGGTGCATCCGAACGTGCTGCGCATTGCCGGTATTGATCCGGAAAAGTACACCGGTTTCGCCTTCGGCTTCGGTCAGGACCGCCTGACCATGCTGCGCTACGGCATCAATGACCTCCGCCTGTTCTTCGAAGGCGACCTGCGTTTCCTGCGTCAGTTCAACTGACCCCTAATTCGAGTCACGCCAATGAAATTCTCTGAATCCTGGCTGCGTAACCTCGTCGATCCCAAGCTGTCGAGTGAGGAACTTTCCCATCTGCTGACCATGGCCGGCCTTGAGGTCGAGGAACTGGACCCGGTCGCCCCTGACTTTGACAGCGTGGTCGTCGCCCATGTGCTTGAAGTCGTCAAAGCATCCCGATGCCGACCGCCTGAATGTCTGCAAGGTCGATACCGGCAGCGGCACGCCGACCACTATCGTCTGCGGTGCGCCGAATGTCGCCGTTGGTCTTGGGTGTCCTTGTGCTTTGCCCGGCGCTAAGCTGCCCGGCGATTTCACCATCAAGGTCGCCAAAGTGCGCGGCATCGAATCCTCCGGGCATGCTGTGTTCCAGCAAAGGAGCTGGGCGTGCCGAGGAGGCCTCGGGGTTGCTGATCCTGCCGGACGATGCGCCCGTTGGTCAGTCAATTCGTCAATATCTGGCGCTTGACGACAACGTTTTTGAGCTGAAGCTGACGCCAATCGTGCGGACTGCCTTTCGCTGCTCGGGATCGCCCGCGGAGGTCGGTGCCATTACCGGTGCCGCGACCAGTACTTCCCGTCGTTCCGGATTCCCGCCAGCAACCACCGAGCTGCGCGCCGTCGTTCTTGACGCGCCGAGGCCTGCCCGCTGTACTGTGGTCGGGCCTCCAAGGGACGTCAATGCCAAGGCGCCGACGCCGGAGTGGATGAAGCGTCGCCTCGGAGCGTAGCGGCATTCGTGCCATTTCGGCGTTGGTCGATGTCACCAATTACGTGATGCTTGAACTTGGTCAGCCCTTGCATGCTTTTGACAACACGAAGCTGGAAGGTGCTGTCCATGCCCGCATGTAAGACCAGAAGAAAAATGTTGCTGCTCAATGAGCAAACCATCAAGTTGAGCGCTGATGTGCTGATGATTGCTGATGACCAAAACCACTGGCTACGCCGGGCATCATGGGCGGCGAAGAAAGCGGCATTACGCTTGGAACGACCGAACTTTTCCTCGAGTCGGCATTTCGCGCCGAAGGCCATCGCCGGTCGTGCCGTCGCTACGGTTTTGGCTCGATGCCTCACATCGCTTCGAGCGCGGTGTCGATTTCGGCGGCATGCGTCAGGCCATCGAACGCGCAACAGGGTTAATTCTCGATATCTGCGGCGGTCAGGCTGGGCCGTCTGTTGAGGGCAAAGGCGGCGATGCCAGTTCGTAACCCGGTTCGCCTGCGCACGGCTCGCGCCGAAGAAGTTGCTTGGTCTGACTCGGAAGTGCAGCGCATTGCCGGGTCTGTTTACTGGTCTCGCGCTTTATCTTTCGTACGTGAGGCGATGATTTCTTGGTGACACCGCCGTCGTGGCGCTTTGACATGGAAATCGAAGAAGACCTGATCGAAGAGATCGCTCGCCTGTATGGTTACGACAATATTCCTTCTGCCACTCCGCGTGGCCCGCTGAAAATGCTGGTTCAGCCGGAAGCGCGGCGTCCGGCCTATCGTGTTCGCCAGATGTTGGCTGATCGCGGCTACCAGGAGGTGGTTAACTTCGCTTTCGTCGAGGAGGCCTGGGAAGCCGATTTCGCTGCGAATGACGACCTGATTCGCCTGGCCAATCCGATTGCCAGCCAGATGGCGGTGATGCGCTCAAGCCTGTTCGGCGGCCTGATTTCAAATCTTGTCACCAACCTGAAACGCAAGCAAAACCGTGTCCGCTTGTTCGAGGCCGGGCGCAGCTTCCGTCGCGATGACAAAGGTGGCGCCGTAGGCTTCCATCAGCCCTGAAACTGGCAGCTGGCCTACGGCGGTGCTTTGCCGGAGAGTTGGGGATGATGCGCGCAAGGTCGATTTTACGATATCAAGGGCGACCTGAAGCGCTTGCTGGCGCCAGCCAAATTCGCGTTTCGAGAAGTTGCATCATCCTGCACGCTTCATCCCGGGCGTGCCGCCAGGGTGTTGATCGATGGTAACGAAATTGGCTGTATCGGCGAACTTCATCCCGAGTGGGTTCAAAATATGACTTGCCACAGGCCCCTGTGCTTTGAGGTTGATTTTCGATGCGGTTAAGCTTGCTCAGGTGCCAGCCTATGCAGAGGTATCCAAGTTTCCGCCGGTGATCCGTGACTTGGCGATCGTGGTTGACCAAAGCATCTTTTGCAGACCTTGCTTGATAGGCTGAAAAGCCAGATTTCTGCCTTGATTCAGGACATTCAGTTGTTCGATGTTTTACGTTTGGAAAAGGCGTCCCGAAAAAAAAAAAGTCTTGCATTCCGGATAGTTATGCAAGATACTCAACGCACTTTGCAAGATTCGAAGTTGATGCTGCAATGCAGCAACTGGTGGCCTGTTTCGAACAGGCATTCGGTGCTCAACTGCGTGCCTGACGGAAATAATAAAGATGACGCTAACCAAAGCTGAGCTTGCTGATCTGCTTTTCGAAAAGTCGGTCTCAATAAGCGCGAAGCCAAAGACATGGTCGAAGCTTTTTTGAAGAAATCCGCAACTCGCTTGAAACCGGTGATGGCGTCAAGCTTTCAGGTTTCGGCAACTTCCAGTTGCGCGACAAGCCGCAGCGTCCGGGCCGCAATCCGGAAAACGGGTCAGGAAATCCCGATTACGGCGCGCCGCGTCGTGACATTTCACGCCAGCCAAAAGCTGAAGTCAGACGTAGAGCTTGCCTTCGATGGAACCGCGGCATAAAACCCCGGCGGTGACGAACTGCCGCCCATTCCTGCCAAGCGTTACTTCACCATTGGTGAGGTGAGTGAGTTATGTGGTGTCAAACCGCATGTGCTGCGCTATTGGGAGCAGGAATTTAATCAACTCAAACCAGTAAAGCGACGCGGAATCGTCGCTATTACCAGCACCATGAAGTTCTGCTGGTGCGACGTATTCGTGAGCTTTTTATAATCAGGGCTTTACCATCAGCGGTGCCCGAAATC
Organism: Betaproteobacteria bacterium; assembly: GCA_016709965.1. NCBI lineage: Bacteria > Pseudomonadati > Pseudomonadota > Betaproteobacteria > Rhodocyclales > Azonexaceae > Azonexus > Candidatus Azonexus amarohabitans. The sequence goes on along the minus strand of JADJLT010000002.1, from coordinate 212,033 downwards.
GTTTCGATGAGGGTGGTGCAGTAGATGTGGCTGTGGTCAATGCTTCGGAAGCTACCTCTATGCCGGGTGGCTTACGTGGAGAATGCAATCGATCATTGAGATGTTACAGCTTTGAATCTGACATTTTCTGGTCTATAATGGCCGGCTTGTCGGGGCGTAGCGCAGCCTGGTAGCGCACTTGCATGGGGTGCAAGGGGTCGCGAGTTCGAATCCCGCCGCCCCGACCAAGAGAATCAAGTACTTAGGCCAATCTTCGGATTGGCCTTTTTCGTTTCTGCGGTTCTTTGAAATATTTCCCCCACAATTCCCCCCTGCACGGTCGTAGGCTGCATTCGTTACTAGGCTGCTAAATGAGCGGGTCTGCGATGCTCAGGCCATCATTTATCTCGCGCCGTAGAGCGCGCGGCATCGGCTTGAGTGCTGAAGGTGTTCGGTCATGGCTTTTATATTGAAGCTCGGCCAGCGATACATGTCCTTTCGAGAGACGCCCTCCAAAATCCTGATTCCATCCTTGGTGCTGGATTAAAACTTGCTTGTTATGATCTGCATGGCAAGTTCTTCTTTATCTGATGATCAGTAAAGTCGGAGGTGGATCATGAACAATTATCAACAGCAATTTTCTGAGGTTGCAATCGGCAACCCGCCAGCAGGTCGCCAAAATTGGCGGCTTGGCGGATTCCTTGTTCCTGTCAGGAGAATTGCGATGTCACCCCGGCTAACTGAAGAAACATTGTTCTGGATGAGGCTTGCGGCCTTTGCCAGCCTTTCCGAGTACGTGTTATCTACCGGCGCGTCAGCAGATGATGCCGAAGATTTTCTATTGGGCTTGAGCCTTCCGACCAGTCTGCCTTCCAGGTACGCCTGTTTGTCCGGAGGCGCTGCAAACAATACAGTCTTTGGGTAAGAATCTGCACCGATATTGCCAGTGGTGCACCGAAGTGGTGCGCTCTCAAATGGGTTTTTTCGCGAGTGGCGTTGCTATTGTCCTTATGGGTAGTCTGCGAGAGCAACTTCTCTACTGCAGTTTGCGTTCAGGAAGCCCGACCACGGATATCACGTCGGCTGATACTGCAATTTTTGGTGACTCGTCGCAGCTCCCGAATTCCCCCTGATTTTTGCATACCGTGGATTTAATTCAGTTTGCTGTCTCGTTTTCTATTTTTGCTTGAGTCAGGGTATGGATTTTTCCACATGAATTGCATTGGGTACAACGGGTAGCAAGTTCTAAATCGTCGGGCCTGTGAAGCGCCTCTGATAGCACCATTCCGGAAGTCAGGTTTTTCATTTTTTGCGTTATTTTCAGGTTGACCGTAGAAGATACTTTTGAAATATTTTTGAAGGTGATCTAAGCTTGTTAAGTAGATTACTTGTTGAGGTGACGACGTGGATATTCAATCAGTGACTTCAAATGTGAGCGCCTACGCCAATACTGCATCGCAGCCGAGTCAGACTCAGCAGGTGCAACAGGCAGAGAGGCGTGAGCCACCTGCGGCAGAACGCGTGGAGTTCACGGAAGAGGCGCCACGCCCGGTGAAAAACGCACAAGGTCAGGAGACGGGCAGGCTGATCAATGTGATAGCCTGACTGCGGTGAAGGCGGGGGATCGCCGTTAGGGGGCAGAATTATGGTTTCATCCATACCGAGCGTTCAGTCCGTGACTGGCGGATTCTGGATGCAGATTCAGCAGCAACTCGCACAGCGTAATGTGGAGCAGGCTGAGCAGCAGGCAACTACCCTTCGTGCCAAGGTGCAGGGTGCTCAGGCTATAGCTGAACGTGCTCGAGAAAACGCTCGGTCATTACAGATCGAGGCGAATCAGGCTCAAGGAGAAGCCAGTCAGGCTCGAGGGTTTGGTTGCCAGCAGGGCGCTTGGCGAAGCTCAGGCACAATTGAACGGCCTGCATGATCAGATCGCCCCGTTGGCTCAACCCGAGGCTTCGGTGGATAAGGCGCCATTACCTGCTACAGTCATCAATGCCCTTGGCCAGTCAACCGGAAGCTCGGACAATGTGACGGCCTGTCCGGCAGTTAAGGCTTTACGGGTATTGAATGGGCGCGCAGGCGCCTTTTTTCTTGCCAATTGATTGCCGTACTTATCGTAATATCGTGCCCAAACCGATGGGCGTAGAAAGGAATTATTGGTGTTAGCTAATCATTGGTGTGCCTCTGTCGATGCCACCATTCAGTTGCGCACAGGCTGCAACCCGCTTGAAAAACATGGTCCGCAGGCGGTGCTGGTCCATGTTGATGCCTGGGCGCCTGTGAACTCAGTAGCGAATCCTCACGATATTCGTGATGTGGTTGATTACGAGGTGGTTTTTCTGGCGATTCGGAAGCTTGAGGGTAATCCGCACTGTGAGTGTCTGGAGTCCAGCATTCTGGAGTTGATGGACGCTATATTCGGAATTTCCATCGTGACATCGGCCCTTGTTTCGATGCATAAGCCACATGTGTATAACGGTCAGGCAACACCTGCTATTTCACTTTCATTGACGCGCGAGCAATGGGCAGCGACGAAGGCTTGATCTTTGGTATCGGTGCGGTAGCCAGTAATGGCATGCTGGGCTTGGCTGGATGGCTGCCTTGGGATATCCCCGAGGAGTTGGCGTATTTCGAGAAAAATGGTTTCCGGCGCGGCATTGGTCATAGGCCGTCTGACCTATGAATCGATGGATGAGGTTCAAGCAGATTCCTTTATTGTCAGCAATTGCGAGGATCTGGCGTTACGCCCCGGTTGTACGCGGGTTGCAACCGTGGAGGATGGCTTGCGTGGTGCACTTGCGACGGGCAAGCCTGTATTCGTGATTGGTGGTGCTTCTGTTTATGCCGCAGCCTGGCCGTATTGCCATCGCTTTTACTTGACCAGAATCGACCAAGCGTTCGATGGCGATACGCTGTTTCCCAAAGAAATTCCGCTGAACGATTGGCCCATTCATCAAGAGTCGGTGAGAGCGCTTCGGGACAACAAGACAGGCCGGGACGTGCTCTGTCATTTTCTGCAATACCGTCAGCCAAATCCGAGTCCGCTGCCGACTATTGCGGGGACTTCTGATTGAAATAAGTCTTCACCCGTGCAGATGCCATGTCAGCGAAGATCGGTAGATTGAGCCATCCACGCAGCAAATCATTTTGCCGGACGGCCGATCGGAGGGGTAAAACCGATGCGTGGATTCCGGATCATGAGACCTGTTGCGATTGCTATCAGGTGACTTCAGCCGGTAATTGAATACTCCCCAATTTCAGGTAACAAATGAACAAATTAATTGATGAACTGCAGCGACTGTATTTCTCAGAGAATCCGAAGCAGGCTGATGACGCGTCCGGTATTACCTCGAGTGAAGAGGGTTCATTTACGCCCGAATTTATCGCCAGGTGGCTGGGTGGAGAAGCGCAGGCAAGGCGCACGCTCGTTGGTGCGGACGGACGGGTCAGAGCCATGGTCGTGGGTTTCGACAAGACAAGTGACTGGGAGGCGGTAGCAGGGCTTTATCAGGGGATACAGGATGACCTTGAACTGCCTGCTCCGGCAATCTCGGTGTCAGGAAGCGCGGGATATCAACTCTGGCTGTCTCTGGCGGAATGCATTCCACTCGCTGAAGCCAGATTTTTTCTCGATGCATTACGGAGCAGATATTTCGCCGAGGTTTCTCTCTCCAACCTTCGATGCATTCCGGATACCGCTCAAGAATTGGTAGAGATGGTTCCGGCTTATGACGAGGCAACCGGAAGATGGTCTGCGTTCATCGATCCCAGCATGGGCGCCATGTTTATCGAAGAGTCCGGCCTGGGTATGGCCCCCAATATGGATCGGCAGTCAGAGATGCTGTCCAGGCTGGAGAGTATGAAAGCAGGGGCTTTCCTGCAGGCAATGAATATTCTTCGCACAAAGGCAGAGATCGATCTCGCGATTCAGGAGGAGTCTTCAAATCAGCCAAGCGCAAATCACGCTTGCTCTGCCAATGTCGGGCAATCCAGGCCAAAGCTTGATGTTGGTGAAAACTTCACCGATCCCAAAGCCTTCTTGCTGGCCGTAATGAACGACGCGTCGGCAAATCCGCGTGACCGAATCGAGGCGGCCAGGGCTCTGCTACCGTATTTCAATGGACCGACGTCACAATGAATGTCTCCGGAACATGTCGAACACGGAAGAAGTCACAGAGAATCTACACGCGTGCGCGCATGCCTGATCTTTGAAAATTTATAATGCGCGCCGTTGCCACACAATCTGGACGTACATGAGAACGAATTTGAAGGTTCCCTTTGCTGAAAAGGATGAAGCCAAAAAGCTGGGTGCCAGATGGGATGGCGCAAGAAAAATCTGGTACGTCGACGACAAGCTTGATATGGCACCTTTCTCAAGGTGGTCACCCACGCCTCATGAGGTAGGTGGCGATGAAGCGGTGCCCAAGGGCAAGCCGGCGCCCCGGCAGCAGACAACAGGCAAGGTGATCGTCGGTAGCGCATATGTCGAGCAGACTAAAGTTTGCGAATGTCTGCCATGGGAGCTGTGTGAAAAATGCGAGCCCATGGCCTTGTCCCGCCAACGGCCTGATTGAAACTCGCTGCCTTCGTCGGTGACTGATTCCATTCGATGGTGTTGAAAAACGCGCCGCGGTAAAATATGCTTCGTGCATGTTTGTAGCGAGGTAATCAGGATGATGGGGCACCTGCCAAGCGGTCAAGACCAACTGTTCTACTCCTTCAATCTTGAATCCGTCGTTCCCCAGAAGCACCTACTCCGTGGCATCGACCGCTGCTTGGAGTTAGCTGACCTGCGCGATCATCTGGCTGAGTATTACAGCCACACCGGTCGCCCCTCAATTGATCCCGAGTTGATGATCCGGATGTTGGTCGTTGGCTACTGTTATGGCATCCGTTCCGAGCGGCGCTTGTGTGAAGAAGTTCACCTGAACCTGGCCTACCGCTGGTTCTGCCGTCTCAGTCTGGAAGATGCCGTGCCGAACCATTCGACCTTTTCAAAGAATCGCCATGGTCGCTTTCGTGAGAGCGGAACATTCCGTTGGGTATTCGACAAAGTCGTGCGTGCCTGCATGGCGGCCGGCTTGGTCAAGGGTGAAGGCTTTGCAGTAGATGCCAGCATTATTGAGGCAGAGGCAGGCCCACTGCAAGCGGGCTGTACGCGAATATCTGGAAGGACTGGACAACGAAGCGCTGGGCGTAACCATCCCCAAGCGCATTTCGCTCGCCGACCCGCAATCAAGTTGGACGGCCGCACCCGGTGGGCCGGCCTTCTTTGCCTATTCGACGAACTATCTGATTGATGTTGCCCATGGTGTCATCGTGGATGTGGAAGCGACGCCTGCGAATCGCACCGCAGAGGTTGAGTCCACCAAGCTCATGGTTGATCGAGTCGAGACGAACTTCAATATAACGCCACGGCGCCTCATCGGGGATACGGCCTACGGTACGGCACCGATGCTGGCCTGGATGGTCGATGAGAAGGCTATCGAACCACACGTCCCCGTTTGGGATCGGACTGAGCGCAAAGACGGCACCTTCTCTCGTAGCGATTTCCAGTGGGATCGAGAGGCCAATGAATACCGCTGCCCAACAGGCAAGAGTCCTGTTGTGATCGCCGCGCCTTCAATAAGCCGCGCAGCCGCATCACCAAAGCCGAGACGATCGTATATCGGGCAAGCCAGCGCGACTGCGCAAGCTGCCCAGAAAAAGTGCGGTGCTGCCCGAATACGGAGATGCGCAAAATTGCCCGGAGTATCCATGAGGAAGCCCGGAATGTGGCTCGGAGCATCGCCAAGACGCCGCAATATCAGCAGTCACGCTGTGAGCGCAAGAAGGTGGAGATGCTATTTGCCCGCCTCAAGCGGATTCTCCGGTTGGACCGGTTACGTTTACGTGGCATCAGCGGGGCCAGCGATGAATTCACATTGGCGGCGACCGTTCAGAATTTGCGCCGACTGGCCAAGCTGGCCTGTCCTTCGCCACTCTTTGGAGGGATAGTTGCGCCTGCAGAATGCGAAATGGCATGAAATGACCTGTTGGCGCGTGTTGAATAGGACCCAAATGGTTTGAGTAGTGCGCGTTGAAAATTACCCAGGGTGACTAACCTTCCTGCTCGATTGTTGAGCAGGGCCAAAGGAGATGATCACCATGAAAGATCTGGGAATAATTCGACGCATGTTTTACCGCGACGGCCTTTCGCTGTCGGAAATTGAAAGACGCACGGGCCTGACCCGCAAGACAGTGCGGCGCTGGCTGAACGCAGCAGAGGGAACAGAGCCGCAGTATCGGCGACGCCCCGCTGAAGACACCAAGATTGCGCCGTTTGCCGAGCGACTGACTAAGGCGCTGGAAGTGGATACCCGGCGCCCGAAGCGCGACCGCCGAACGGCGCTGAAATTATTTCGTGAGATTCAGGCGGCGGGATTTGATGGCGACTACAGCCGGGTTACGGAGTTTGTCCGACGCTGGCGCCTGAATGGCGGCCAGGCCCTGGTCAAAGCCTACGTCCCCCTGCGCTTCGAATTGGGCGAAGCCTTTCAATTCGACTGGAGCGAAGAGCGCCTGGTGATTAACGGCGTCTGGCGCAAAATCCTGGCCTCCCACCTGAAGCTTTGTGCCAGCCGCGCCTTTGTAGTCCAGGCCTATCCCACGCAGAGCCATGAAATGCTGTTTGATGCCCACACGCGATCCTTCAGCGCACTGGGCGGCATTCCCCGTCGCGGCATCTATGACAACATGAAGACCACCGTGGATAAGGTCAATAAAGGAAAAGGGCGAACTGTAAACACTCGCTTCGCCGCCATGGCCTCGCATTACCTCTTCGACCCGGACTTCTGCAACGTGGCATCCGGTTGGGAGAAAGGCGTCGTCGAGAAGAATGTTCAGGATAGTCGGCTACGTATCTGGCAAGACGCAGGCAAGGAGCGGTTTGGCTCATTCACCGAACTGAATCTGTGGCTGCTGGCCAAGTGCCGCACCCTGTGGCGCGAATTGCGCCATACCGAATATGGCGATCTGACGATTTCCGAAATGCTCGAACATGAGCAGCCCAGCCTGATGCCGATGGTGACGCCCTTCGATGGCTACGTGGAGACTCTGGGGAAGGTGTCGAGCACCTGCCTGGTCAGCATTGATCGGTGTCGATACTCGGCACCGTGCGAACTGGTCGGCCAGATGGTGAGCATTCGTATCTATCCCGAGCGACTCGATTTCGTTGCCCACGACATGGTCGTCGCCAGCCATGTGCGCAGCTTCGAGCGGAACCAGACCCACTACGACTGGCAACACTATATTCCCATCATCGAGCGCAAGCCGGGTGCGTTGCGCAATGGTGCGCCATTTGCCGACCTGCCGGATCCTTTGCTTCGCCTGCGCAGTCTTCTGCTCAAACGCGAAGGCGGAGACCGCATCATGGCCAAGGTGCTTACGGCAGTTCCGAGAGCGGGATTGGAAAGCGTTCTGGTAGCGGTCGAACTGGTTCTGGAGTCGGGAAATCCGAGCGCCGAACACGTTGAGAATGTCCTCAATCGTCTGAAGACAGCGCCGCCACCCGAGCATGTCGAAACCAGCTTGCAGGTGACCGAAATGCCGGTTGCCGATACTGGCCGCTACGACCGCCTGCGGACGGAGGCAAGCCATGCGTGATATTGCGACCGAACTCAAAAACCTCCGCTTGTATGGCATGGCCGGCGCTTGGGATGAGCTGCTTGCTCAGGGCGAGTCGGCTGGGTTGCAGTCGGCTCGCTGGCTGGTTGAGCATCTGCTGGATGTCGAATATACAGATCGGGCTATGCGCTCAATCAGCTATCAACTTCATAGCGCCAAGTTTCCCGTCCATCGTGATCTAGCGGGGTTCGATTTCGAGCAATCAAAGGTTGATCGTGGTCTGATCACCGAACTGGCGAATCTGTCCTTTGCCGAGGCAGCCCACAACGTGGTGTTCATCGGCGGGACAGGGACCGGCAAGACGCATTTGGCCACGGCCTTAGGTGTCTCCGGCATTACCCAGCACGGCAAACGAGTGCGGTTTTACTCGACGGTTGATCTGGTCAATCTGCTGGAGCAGGAGAAGGCTGCCGGCAAGGCAGGAAAGTTGGCCTTTGCGTTAATGCGCATGGATCTGGTGATTCTCGACGAACTAGGCTATCTGCCCTTCAGTCAGGCCGGTGGCGCCTTGCTGTTTCACTTGCTCTCCAAGCTCTACGAGCATACCAGCGTGATGATCACAACGAACCTGACCTTCAAGGAATGGTCAGCCGTGTTCGGGGATGCCAAGATGACGACGGCACTGCTGGATCGGCTGACGCATCATTGCCATATCGTGGAGACGGGCAACGAGTCCTACCGATTCCGCCACAGCAGTGCGACCGCCAAGTCACGCATCAAGGCAAGGGAAGAGAGCAAGCGCCCGGGACAAGCCGAGGAAAAGGAACCGTTCTGAGCGGAGGCCGCGTGGGGAAATCCGCTCCGGGCTTCGCCCTACGCGGCTATCCCCACGCAATACATCGGCCTCCCGCTTCCTTCAAAACCCGGATGAATCCGCTACACTAAACTTCAACCGACCTGCCTCAGGCGGCCAACGTCCCTGAGTAATCGTTCAACGCGCACAGCCGGGTATTTTTAAACGCGCGCCGACAGAAATGACCTAAAAACACAGCTCGCCGACCTCATTTAAAGGCTAAAACACGCAAAAAATCGCATATCGGGCGAGCGAACCCGGCTTGAGCAATGGGTTTTTCAACACCATCATTCAACTGACGCCATTGATGGCATTCAGTAGTCGACGTCAGATTTCTACGGTAAATCGTTGGTCAAAGCTTGGATTTTCATGCGCCAAGTCGGCGGGAATTGAAGCCCATTTGACCCCCTTGCTGTAACCCTTCGGGTTGGCGATCACGCGTGTGCCGTTGACCATATAATCAAATGAATGGTGCGTGTGGCCGTGGATGTGCAGCTCGGCCTTGCCAAGCAATTCCGATAAATTCGACATAAAGCCGGCGCTGGTGATGTCTTTTGCGAAGCGCGGATGAAGACTGAGTGCAGAAGGTGCATGGTGGGTGACGACCACGGTCTTTCCATTGAACGGTTCAGCCAGTCTTGATTTCAACCACTGGCGTTGTGCCAGATGTAGCGTCAATGCGGCCGCGGGCGTAAATGGTGATTCTTCGACTACTTTGATCGCGGTGTGATCAGGAATGCTTTCACCACAAATCGCCATGGCCAAATCCCGGTGCTCTTTCCCGAAGAGTTCGTAATCTGTCCACAACGTACAGCCAATAAACCTTACGCCGGCAATTTCGCAGCAACCTGGCGCCAATATGCTGACATTTGGGTAGTCCTCGGCTCGCTGCACAAACCTGGCTTCAATGTCAGCCAACGATGAATTGTAATATTCGTGATTTCCTGGAACGTACACGACCGGATATGGCCAGTCGGCGAATTGGTCCAGCGCCCGCGTTCCCTGATTGATGTCGCCAGCCAGCACAAGCACATCCGCGACACAAGGTTCGATAGCTCGATATTCCGGAAATCGCCATTGAACGTGTTCAAGGTGTAGATCGGATGCGATCTGGATACGCATAGTTCAGCCAAGTGTTACCACGATTCTTAAAGTGTAATGGCTATCGGAGGATTGCACGTAGTTCCGGGTGGTATCGGCTCGAGTGACCCTATGACGATAGATCAGGGAAGAAGTGAGGCACGGGGAAGTGGCCCCAAGTGAGTAAACTCGGCCAATCAGTTGCTTTAGTTTAGTTCTGTATATGCTTAGCCATCGTCCAAAGCCCGCCTAAATCTGACTGCCCTTGATCATCAAATACAGCTCAAGGCTGCTAGCATCTCGAAATGAGCCTTTACCAAGACTTCGCCGAGCAGACCGAAAAACTGATCATTGACGGTATCTTGCGTGTTGGGGATCGTCTGCCTTCTGTCCGTAAAGCCTGCAATGCACAAGGGATTAGCCCAATTACTGTGACGCAGGCTTATTACCTGCTGGAAAGCAGGGGATTGATAGAGGCACGTCCTAAATCAGGCTATTTTGTTCGCGCCCGCCTTGGGCGTGATCTTCCCGAGCCGGATATCTCACATCCCGTGGGTGGTTCGACCGGATTAGAGGTCAGTGAGTTTATTTTCCAGATACTCGATAGTGTTCGCGATCCATCGGTGGTTCCATTGGGCTCAAGTTTTCCCAGTCCTTACCTGTTTCCTCTCGAAAAACTAGGGCGTTATCTTGGTAATGCGGCGCGTAAACTGGATCCGATCGCAACCGTAACAGACCTTACGCCAGGCAATGAAGAACTTCGTCGGCAGTTGGCTCTGCGCTATCTCGCCCATGGAGCCTCTGTATCCCCGCAGGAAATAGTCATTACCTCGGGCGCAATGGAAGGGCTCAATCTATGCTTGCAGGCTGTAACGCAACCAGGAGACCTGATCGCTATTGAGTCACCCACCTTTTACGCTGGGCTTCAGGCCAGTGAGCGGCTGGGCCTTAAAGTGATTGAGATCCCGAGCCATCCGCGCGAGGGAATTAGCCTGGCAGCATTAGAGGATGCCTTACGCCAACATCCGATCAAGGCCTGCTTGTTCATGCTGAATTTTGCTAACCCGACCGGTAGCCTGGTAAAGGATGAACGAAAAAAGGCGCTGATAAATCTTCTTTCGCGGCATAAGGTTCCGCTTATTGAGGATGATGTTTATGCCGAGCTTTACTTCGGGCGGGTGGCACCACTTTGCAGCAAGGCCGAGGATACCGACGGGCTGGTGATGCATGTTTCTTCATTCTCGAAATGCCTGGCGCCCGGCTATCGACTGGGATGGGTTGCAGCCGGTCGATACGCAAATAAAATTGAGCGGATCAAACTTTCCACAAGTCTTGCTACAACCATTCCGGTACAAATTGCTCTTGCTGATTATCTCAAGCATGGCGCCTATGAAAATCACCTGCGTCAGTTGCGGCGTCGCCTGGCTGAGCAGGAGGCAACATTAGTTGCTTCCATCGAGAAACATTTTCCTTTGGGCACACGTTTGGCCCGTCCCTTGGGTGGCTACTTTCTCTGGCTGGAGTTGCCGCAGCAAGTCGATACTTTGGCTCTCCATCAGGAAGCGCTGGCCAGAGGCATCAGTATTGCCCCAGGGCCAATTTTTTCGGCTAAACGCGAGTTTATCCATCACCTGCGCCTCAACTTTGGCCACCCGGACTCTACTCATCAGCAGGAAGCAATAGCGATACTCGGGCGGTTGATCGCAAATCAGTTATAACTGATTGATGGCCATCGACAGATAGCCAGTGGTGCCACGAAAGCAATCAAGGGATCAGCGTAGGGCTCCGCCGCAATTCATGACTTTTCACGGGCGCCGGATCAACGAATACGATGGCAGGCATCTGTGCCTATATTAAATCGCTCAATCTGAATCTGACCCCATTCTCCGCCTGATGATCTACTTGCGTGCATCCACCGATCAGGAGCACGAATATGGGCAAGCCAGTCAGCAGAATTAGAGAAGCCAAGCTGGAGCTGTACCGCAAAAAGGGGAAAATTCATGCCAAGTCTGTCGACGGCCGGTTTAACAGGATCCGCTGGGCAATGGTCTGGTTCACTCAGGTCATTTTCTACGGTGCCTGCTGGCTGAACTGGGATAGCGTCGATATCTCCCGTCAGGCCATTCTCTTCGACATCGCACACGAAAAGCTTTACCTGTTCGGCTTGGTGCTCTGGCCACAGGATGCCTTGCTGCTTGCTTTCGTCCTGATTGTCGCGGCAACGGCATTGTTCTTTGTCACGGCGCTGGCCGGTCGGTTGTTTTGTGGGTTCGCCTGCCCCCAGACGGTTTATACGATGATCTTCACTTGGGTTGAAGCCAGGGTCGAAGGCGACCATCTCACACGGCTGAAACTTGATCAGGGACCGATGAATGCCCGCAAGCTTGGGCTCAAGGTGGTCAAACACGGGATATGGCTCGTGCTGGCAGCCTGGACAGCCATCACGTTTGTTGGCTACTTCACCCCTATCCGCGAATTGCTGCCGACTGTCTTCGCATTTGAGACTGGGCCCTGGGAAGCATTCTGGCTGATTTTCTATACTGCATTTTGTTATGTGCAGGCCGGTCTGGCGCGCGAAATGGTGTGCCAGCACATGTGCCCCTATTCGCGTTTTCAAGGTGTGATGTTCGATCCGACGACGGCTTCTGTTGCATACGACAGCCAGCGCGGCGAGCCGCGCAATGTCAAACGTCAGGTTGCTAACACCGGCGACTGTATCGATTGTGGCATCTGCGTTCAGGTCTGTCCGACCGGTATCGACATCCGTGATGGCCTGCAATATCAGTGCATCAACTGCGGCCTGTGCATTGATGGCTGCAACCAGGTGATGGACAAAATCGCTCTGCCGCACGGTCTCATACGCTTTGCATCGGAGCGTGAGCTTGCTGGTCAGTGTAAGCCGCAAGGTCTGCGCGAGCGGCCGAGAGTCGCCCTTTATGCCGCGCTTTTGGTCGTTTTGAGCGGCCTCGCGGCGTGGAATCTCAGCCAGCGCTCGTTACTGCTGGTCGATGTTCTGCGTGACAGGGGCGCGTTACTGAGGGAATCCTCGGAAGGACGAATCGAAAATGCCTACATACTGAAGTTGATGAATCTTGATGCGACCCGGAAAACATATCGGGTTGCGGTCGGCGGTCTGCCTGATCTCAGGATTGAGGGTGAAAGCGAGTTCTTAGCCAATTCGGGTAGCATCCAGCCGATATCCGTTACCGTTTCTTCGCGCGCAGACGGAACATTGTCGGGTATCCAGCCCATCCATTTCGACATTGTTGCTGTCGATGATCCGGATACACATGTTCGCGAAAAAAGCAGCTTCGTGTTGCCGTGAAGCGGATGCAAAGATCCTGATATGTACCAATACAAAGATAGTGATCAGCGGCTGTTCGACGACCAGGTCGCCCTGTTTTGCGAGCTAACGGAACGCTTCGTCAAGGGGCGTCTGAGTGAGGACGATTTTCGTCCCCAACCTCTGCAGAATGGTTTGTATGTCCAACGCCATTCACCGTTATTGCGTGTAGCGATTGCGGACTACTTCTGATCGGCTTCGATATCTGTTTGCGTCGAGCGGGCAGGATGAGAGGGCTGATGACGCACTGTTTCTGGCGACCGCCTTGTCCTGGGCGACTTTTGAATTGTTGATGTGGGTCGGGTATTTGGGTGACTTCGGTAAGTCCCAATATCCGATTTCAAATTCGGTCAAAATTTCCGGTTGACCGTAGCAATGGTGAAAACGCCGCGCTGAGCCGCCGATCGAAGGAAGCGGTCGGTGCCTTTGTCCTAAAAGCAGGGGATGCTCAGCTGAAATAGTGCAATTGTCCGTCACGCCATGCATCGTCATCGATTTGCTGGTGTTGCCGCAGCCATACCATGATTCGCGGTCCTATCAGCGAATGGATACGTCCCAAATCTTCACGGCGATATCGAACGGAAGTTGGCAACTGTTTGACGTCCTGAGATTAGGCCGCCAGGGCTGCCTGGTAAATCAGCCCAATATCCCGACGCTACGCCAAACACCCCAGTGATTCATGGCCCGAAAAGGCGAAAGCCCCGCTGGGGGAGGCGGGGCTTTCGAGGTGGTCACTAAGGAGGGGGGAGAGACCACCTAGGCTGTGGGGGGCAGCGCATGAGCTAAAGATACTTGCCGGCGGGTGGTAGCTCAAGTAACGGATTGCAACAGGTAGTATCTGTTTGTGTAGCTGGACTGAATTGCCGATGGCATTGCTCGGTATTCGAGCGCAAAAAACCCTTGCAAAAGGCGTGTCTTTTTTCTATGATTAAAACGAACGTATGAATTATAAAAACAAGGAGGGGATGATGGAAGTCAGAACACTCGATACTCGCGAACGCATTCTTGACACTGCCGAACACCTGTTCATGACGCATGGTTATGAGGGAACGTCGATGCGTCAGATTACCAGCGAGGCAAGCGTCAATCTCGCTGCCGTGAATTACCACTTTGGATCCAAGGAATGTCTGATTCAAGAAGTCTTCCGTCGTCGTCTGGATTGGTTGAATGAAGAGCGCATGCGCGTTCTCGACCAACTGGAGGCAGAAGCCGTCGATCAGCCGCTCAAGCCATCGGTCATTGTCGACGCCTTTTTCGGGACCTTGTTGCGCATGGGCGGCGATGAGAAGCGAGGCGGCATGACTTTCCTGCGCTTGCTGGGGCGAACCTTGACCGAGCCTTCCGAATTCATTCGTGCCTTCCTCGCGCATGAATACAAGGGCGTGATGGATCGCTACAAGGAGGCGCTGTTCAAGGCATTGCCCGAGGTGCCCAAGGCCGAGATAGTGTGGCGCTTCCACTTCATGCTGGGCGCGACCTCCTACGCCATTGCCGGTACCGATGCGCTGCGGCTGGTGACTGACTGGCAGATTGAGGATGAGGATTCGGTAGACCGACTGGACCGCCTCGTGCCGCGCCTGATGTCCTTCCTGCTAGGTGGCCTGCGCGCACAGTTGCCCCAGTTTTCTGATGATCCGACAAGTATTGCAGTAAAAGCCGATGCTGCGGTCGACGGCAAATAATCGGCAAAAACAAAAAAATAAAAGGAGACAACAGCATGTTCAACGGCATCATTCCGCTACTTGGGTTCATCGCCCTGATGGTAGTGGTCGGGCTGGTTCTGATTCGGCCTGTGCGCCGAAGCGTGATCACCCGGCCCATTTTTTCCACCTATCGCAAGGTGCTGCCGCAGATGTCCGACACCGAGCGCGACGCGCTGGAGGCCGGCACCGTGTGGTGGGAAGGAGAGCTGTTTCGTGGCAAGCCGGACTGGCAGAAGCTGCATGGCTATCCGCAGCCAACGCTGACGCCGGCCGAGCAGTCATTTCTCGACATCGAGTGCGAGGAAGCCTGCCGACTGGTCAATGACTGGCAGGTTACTCACGAACTGTACGACCTGCCTAACGAGGCCTGGCGCTACATCAAGGACAAGGGCTTCCTCGGCATGATCATCCCGAAGAAATACGGCGGGCTGGAGTTCTCGGCTTACGCCCATTCGCAAGTGGTGACCAAGCTGTCGACGCGTTCGTCGGCGCTGTCGGTGTCGGTCATGGTGCCGAACTCGCTCGGTCCGGCCGAGTTGCTGCTGCACTACGGCACCGAGGAACAGAAGAACCATTATTTGCCGCGCCTGGCCAAGGGCATCGAAGTTCCGGCCTTTGCGCTGACCAGCCCGTGGGCCGGTTCGGATGCCGCCGCCATTCCCGATAGCGGAATCGTTTGCAAGGGCATGTGGCAGGGCAAGGAAGTGCTTGGCATGCGCGTGTCTTGGGACAAGCGTTACATCACGCTGGCGCCGGTGTGCACAGTATTCGGGCTGGCTTTCCACCTCTACGATCCAGATGGCTTTTTGGGCGACAAGAAGCACATCGGCATCACTTGTGCCTTGGTGCCCTATGATCACCCCGGTGTCGAGACGGGCCGTCGCCACTTCCCGCTCAACGCCATGTTCATGAACGGCCCGACGCGTGGCAAAGACGTTTTCATGCCGCTCGATTTCATCATCGGCGGCCCGGAAAAAGCCGGGCACGGCTGGCGGATGTTGATGGAGTGTCTGGCCGCTGGTCGTTCCATTTCGCTGCCGTCTTCCAACACCGGCATGGCGCAAATGACGGCGCGTGCGGTGGGTGGCTATGCCCGCGTGCGCAGTCAGTTCAAGATGGCGGTTGGCAAGTTCGAAGGCGTCGAGGAGGCGTTGACCCGCATCGGTGCCTACACCTACATGATGGATGCCGTGCGCAAGATGACGGCCGGTGCTGTCGATCTCGGCGAAAAGCCATCGGTGGTGTCGGCCATCGCCAAGTACCACGTGACCGAACGCGCCCGTCAGGTGGTCAATGACGGCATGGACGTGATCGGCGGCAAGGGCATCTGCCTTGGCCCGTCGAACTTCCTCGGTCGTGCCTACGAGCAGGTGCCGATCGGCATCACCGTTGAAGGCGCCAATATTCTGACCCGCTCGCTGATCATCTTCGGCCAGGGCGCCATCCGTTGCCATCCCTTCCTGTTGCCGGAAATGCAGGCGGCGCAGAACCCGGACCAGAAGCAGGGTCTGGCTGATTTTGACAAAGCGCTGTTCGGCCATATCGGCTTCACCATCAAGAACGGTTTCCGCGCCCTGTGGCTGGGCATGACCGGATCGCATTTCGCCACGGTCAACGTCGAAACGGCGCCGGAAATGAAACGTTATTACCAGCAACTGACGCGCTTCTCTGCGGCGTTTGCCTTTATGGCCGACATCTCGCTGCTGGTATTGGGCGGAAGCGTCAAGCGTCGCGAAAAGTTGTCGGCACGCCTTGGCGACATCCTCGCCCAGATGTACCTTATCTCCTGCACCCTCAAGCGCTACGAGGAAGAGGGGCGGGAAATTGAAGATGCACCTCTTGCTCACTGGGCAATCTGGGATGCGATGTACAAGGCGCAGCAGGCCTTCGACGGGGTCATCGCCAACTTCCCGATCCCCTTTGTCGGGACGTTCCTGCACCGCTCGATCTTCCCCTGGGGCCATCCGTATGTCGTGCCATCGGACGAGGTTGGCCACCAAGTTGCCAAGGCCTTGATTGCACCCTCAGCTACCCGTGATCGCCTCACTGCCGAGTGCTACCTGCCGCTGGTCGAAAGTGAGCCGGTCGGTGCGATCGAGCTGGCGCTGAAGTCGACGCTGCTCGCCGAGCCAATCGAGGCACAGATTCGGGCTGCCGAAAAGGATGGGCGTTTCGACAATAACCCGCTGGCCAATGTTCGGGATATCGCTGTTGCAGCATTTGAGGCGGGGGTGATTTCTGCGGCCGACTACGAAATCATGAAGCAGCGTAATCGCCTCCGCGACATCGTGGTTCATGTCGATGATTTCCCGTTCGATTACGGGGTGGCTTCGGCCCACAAGGCCGCAGATTCGAGGATGGCCGCCTGAAATGAGCAAGACGATCTACGTGGTTGATGGCGCGCGTTCGCCTTTTCTGAAAGCGCAGAAAGGGCCGGGAATTTTCGCGGCATCCGACCTCGCGATGCAGGCGGGACGGGCGCTGCTGCTACGCCAGCCGTTCGAACCGAGCGATCTCGACGAAGTCATTCTCGGCTGTGCCGCACCGTCGCCGGACGAAACCAACATCGGCCGCATGGTCGCCCTGCGCCTCGGCTGCGGCAAGAAGGTGCCCGGCTGGACGGTGATGCGCAATTGCGCGTCAGGCATGCAGGCCATCGACTCGGCGATTGCCAACATTCAGTGCGGGCGTTCCGAACTGGTGCTGGCCGGCGGCGTCGACGCGCTCTCAAGGGCACCGTTGCTCTATTCGGACGCCATGGTGCGCTGGTTCGCCGGCATGATGGCGATGCGCACGGTCAACCAGAAAATTGGTCATTTTTCGAAATTGCCGCTGGCCGAGTTGCTGAAGCCGGTCATTGGTTTGATGAAGGGCTTGACCGACCCGGTTGTCGGCTTGCTGATGGGCCAGACAGCCGAAAATCTGGCCTGGAAATTTGGCATCAACCGCCAGCAGATGGACGAATTCGCCGTCAAAAGTCACTTGAAAGCGATGTCCGCCCGCGCCGCAGGGTATTTCGGCGAGATCGTCCCGGTCGTCGATAGGCAAGGCAAAGTTTACGCCGAGGATGATGGCGTACGCGCCGACGCCAGCATGGCTGGCATGGCCAAGCTGAAGCCTTTCTTCGACAAGAAATACGGCAACATCACGGCGGCTAACAGTTCGCAGATTACCGACGGTGCCGCCTGGGTGATTCTGGCTTCCGAAGAAGCAGTCAATAAATGGGAGCTAAACCCTATCGGCAAGATCGTCGACAGCGAATGGGCCGGACTCGATCCGGCGCAGATGGGGCTTGGCCCGGTGCATGCCACGACACCCATCTTGCAACGCCACGGCCTCGGACTGAATGACATCGATTACTGGGAGCTGAACGAAGCCTTTGCAGCGCAGGTGCTGGGCTGTCAGGCTGCGTGGCAATCCGATGAATATTGCCGTGAGCAGCTTGAATTGCCCGGCGCACTCGGTGCCATCGACGACGAAAAACTCAATGTGGATGGTGGCGCTGTCGCCATCGGCCACCCGGTCGGTGCCTCCGGCGCCCGCATCGTGCTGCATCTGCTGCACGTGCTACGCCGGAACAAGGCCAGACGTGGGATTGCCACGATTTGTATTGGCGGCGGGCTGGGTGGCGCGATGCTGGTGGAGGCGCTCTGAGATGAAAGAAAATTTCAATTTCGGCCAGTTTTTCCGGTTGACCACGCACCGAAGGAAGCACCCTTGGGGTGTAGCGATCGGCCAGCGGGAGAAAAGCGCATGAAACACTGGCAACTGATCATGGAAGAAAGTGGCATCGTCGTCGCCATGCTCGACAAGGCCGGTGAATCGGCCAATTCGTTGTCTGCAGAGGTGATGGCCGAGTTTGGCGAAATCCTCGACCAACTCGACAAGCAAGCGCCCAAGGGGCTGATCATCCGCTCCGGCAAAGACGCCGGGTTCATCGCAGGCGCCGACATCGAGGAATTTTCGCAACTCGACACGGCTGAAAAAGGTAGGGTGCTGGTTGCGCGTGGCTGGAACCTGTTCAATCGTCTGGCGGCAGTGTCCTACCCGACGCTGGCGCTGGTCCGTGGTCACTGCCTGGGTGGCGGCCTGGAACTATCGCTCGCTTGCCGCTACTTGCTGGCGGTCGACGAACCCGGCACCAAGATGGGCTTGCCGGAAGTCATGCTGGGCATCTTCCCCGGCTGGGGGGGCATGCTGCGTTTGCCGAAGCGCGTTGGTCCGGCTGCGGCACTTGACCTGATGCTGACCGGGAAGACGCTGGACGCCAAACGAGCAAAAAAAATGGGGCTGGC
The DNA here is from genome assembly GCA_016709965.1 of Betaproteobacteria bacterium. Classification (NCBI taxonomy): domain Bacteria; kingdom Pseudomonadati; phylum Pseudomonadota; class Betaproteobacteria; order Rhodocyclales; family Azonexaceae; genus Azonexus; species Candidatus Azonexus amarohabitans. The sequence goes on along the minus strand of JADJLT010000002.1, from coordinate 193,172 downwards.
CGACGATTGCGTGCCGCCGCGCGTCATGGAAATGGCGGCTCGCCAACTGGTAATGTCTGGTCAGCCACGTCGGCCCTTGCCTCTGTTGCAGCGCCTGCTCAACGGCCCGTTGAAATCGCTTGTCGCCAACGGCGCCCGCAAGCAGGTGGCGAAAAAGGCCCGGACCGAACACTACCCGGCACCGTACGCCATTATCGATCTGTGGGCGAAGCACGACGGCAATGCGCTGGCCGCTCCGGAGGTAATCGACCGCATCATCACCTCGCCGACGGCGCGCAATCTGGTCCGCGTCTATCACCTGCAGGAACGGCTGAAGGGCTTCGGCAAGGCATCGGATTTCAAGACGAGGCGCGTTCATGTCGTCGGCGCCGGCGTTATGGGTGGCGACATTGCCGCCTGGTGCGCCCTGCGCGGCATGACGGTGACCTTGCAGGACCAGACGCTGGAACGGATTGCCCCGGCGCTCAAGCGCGCTCATGCCCTGTTCACCAAGCGCCTGCGCGAGCCGCTGAAAATCCGTGACGCCTTCGACCGCCTGATCCCCGATCCGAACGGCGATGGCGTAGCGCATGCCGATGTGGTCATTGAAGCGATTTTCGAAAACGTCGAGGCCAAGCACGCGCTGTTCAATGTGCTTGAACAGCGCATGAAACCGGGTGCCGTGCTGGCGACCAATACCTCCAGCCTTAAACTCGAAGACCTGCGCACCGTGCTCAGCAAGCCGGAACGCCTGGTTGGCATCCATTTCTTCAACCCGGTGGCGATGATGCCACTGGTCGAAGTCGTCGAGGCGGAAGGCGCCGATCCGGCTGTCGTGCAGGCGGCCTGCGCCTTCGTCAAACAGATCGACAAGCTGCCGCTGCCGGTGAAAAGTGCGCCGGGATTCCTGGTCAACGCCGTGCTGGCGCCCTACATGCTGGCCGCCATGCGTGCGGTCGACGAGGGAATTTCGCCGGAAGCAGTCGACGAAGCCATGCTCGCCTTCGGCATGCCGATGGGGCCGATCGAGCTGATCGATACCGTCGGTCTCGATATTGCCATGGCGGCCGGCAAGCAACTGGCCGGTGGGGCCGATGCGCCGCGTTGCCTGATCGAACGTGTCGAGAAAGGGCAGCTTGGCAAGAAGAGCGGGCAGGGCTTTTACGACTGGTCGTCGGGCCGTGCGACAAAGGCCGCTGCCGGCAGCGTGCCAGCCGGTTTGGCTGAAAGACTGATGACCCCGTTGATTGATCGTGTTGAAAAACTGGTCGCCGATGGTGTGGTTGCAGATGCAGCGTTGGCGGATGCCGGCGTGATTTTCGGCACCGGCTTTGCCCCCTTTACCGGCGGGCCGATGCACTTTCGTTCCCAATCCGGCTAGCACCGTTGCCTATTGCCAACGGCCGTCTAGATTTAAAAGATGCAATTTGTATTCGAAGTGTTGGTGTTTGATTTTACCGAAGCAGCAATCCCGGGAAGATATTTCCCGATATAACAAAACAGGAGACAAAACCATGAACAAGTCCACTCTGCGCCTGATGCCGGCGCTGATTACCATCGCGTTTTCAGGAAGTGCCGCAGCAGCCGGGTTCCAGCTGCTCGAACAAAACGCCAGCGGAATTGGTAATGCCTATGCTGGCTCGGCGGCGGTTGCCGACAATGCGAGCACCATTTTCTACAACCCGGCCGGCATGACTCAACTACAGCATATCGAAGTTTCCGGGGGGCTGTCGGTTGTCGGGACGAGCTTCCAGTTTTCTGACCAAGGCTCCACCGCGGGTGCCTTCGCCGGAACCGGAAATGGCGGCGACGGCGGTAATGTAGGCGTCATTCCCAATGGCTATCTGTCGTGGGGGCTGACCAAGGACCTGTATGTCGGTCTTGGTGTCGGCGCCCCGTTTGGCCTCAAGACGCATTACGACGATCGCTGGGTTGGCGCCGCCCAATCGCGTGAATTCGATGTCAAGACCTACAACCTCAACCCATCGGTGGCCTATCGGATCAACGACTTTGTCTCAGTGGGCGGAGGCCTGAACTGGCAGCGCCTGGAGGCAACTTACAAGCGCGCGGCGGCGATCAGTCTGGCCGGTTCACAGTCACCGTTGACGCTGACGCTCGATGACAACTCCTGGGGCTGGAACATTGGTGCACTATTTACGCTGACGCCGCAAACCAAGGTCGGCGTGTCGTACCGATCCGAAGTGAAATATCACACCAGCGGCAAAATCGACATTACCGGGCCGCTGGCTGCCGGTAGCTCGGACGCCAAGGCGGATATCACGCTACCGGATGTGTTCATTCTGAGTGCGACTCACAAGTTGACGGATCGCGTCGAATTGCTGGCAGATGTCTCGCGGACGGGCTGGAGCAGCATTCCGAAGGTGGACATCATGCGGGCATCGGGCGCAGGGATAGGCACGATCGCCCAAACCCTCGACACCGACTTCAGGGATACCTGGCGTTTCGCGCTGGGGGCCAACTACAAACTCAACAACGAGTGGATGCTGAAGGGCGGGGTGGCTTACGACCAGACGCCGGTCAAGGGGCCGACGACGCGACTGGTATCGCTGCCGGACAATGATCGCACCTGGTTCAGCCTTGGCGCGCAATGGAAGCCATCCAAAGCACTGACGCTGGATGTCGGTGGCACCTACCTGTACGTCAAGGATACGACGATTGACAACAATCAACCGCCAGCCCGCGGCCGTGTTGTTGGAACTTATCAGGACAGCGCCTGGATCTTTGGCGCTCAGGCGTCGATGTCCTTCTGACCCCGTCTTGCACAAGTGCTCAAATCCCCGGCGCGTCCGGGGATTTTTTTGAATTCCGGCAAAATTTCCGGTTGACCGCAGGAAGGGGTGTCGTCCGCATTTGTGCGGTTTGACCGACGTAATTTATGCAGCTTGGGGTTAGAGCTGCCGCTTATCCTGCCTGGCCCAGCCATCGCTCGGCGATGCCGGCGGCACCCACCGGTCGTGCAAAGTAATAGCCTTGCAATTGGTCACAGCCTGCCTCGCGCAACATCTCGGCCTGCTCACTCGATTCAACCCCTTCGGCGACCACGGTCAGGTTAAGCAGGCGACTGAGCGAAACGATGGTCTGGATGATGGCCTGTGAGGTCGGATTCTTCTCGGCTTCGTGAACGAAGGCGCGGTCAATCTTCATGATATCGATCGGCATATGCCGCAAATAGGCCAGGCTGGAGTGGCCGGTGCCGAAATCGTCGATGGCGATTCGGATACCCATGTTTCGAATCTCGCTGAGCAGGGGCAGGGTTTTTTCCGGCATGGACATAAGGACGCTTTCGGTCACCTCGATTTCCAGAAAACCCCGTGGCAAGCCGTGGCGCTGGATGGCGTTGCGGATTTTCCCGGCCAGGTCCTGATGGATCAGCTGTCGGGCAGATACGTTGACCGCAACGTTCTGCCATCCGTAACCGGCCTGATGCCATTCGGCCATCTGCCGGCAAGCCTGGTCGATCACCGACTCGCCGAGTGCTTCAATCAGGCCGGATTCCTCGGCGACCGGAATGAAGAGATCCGGGCGCACAAATCCATGGCCTGACCGTTCCCAGCGAACGAGTCCTTCGAAACCGGTGGGCGATCCATTGACTGCATCGATCTTGGGTTGGTAGTGCAGGGACAGTTCATTGTTCGCCAGTGCCTTGCGTAAAGCGGTTTCAAGCTCACGGCGGGCATTGGCTTGTTCCGACATGGCCGCATGAAAGTAATTGAAACGGTTTTTGCCGGCCGCCTTGGCAGCATAAAGTGCCATGTCGGCATTTTTCATCAATTCGTCGATGGTGGTGCCGTCCTTCGGATAAATGGAAATCCCGATCGACGTATTGACGTAAAGACTGGCCCCCGAAAGCTCGATGGGTGTTTCAAGCGCCCGCCGCAACTTTCTGGCGAGCAGGGCACAGTCGTCCTCGTCAGCAATGACGTTCATCAAGACGACGAATTCGTCACCGCCCAGTCTTGCCAGCGTGTCGCTGGCTCGAATACAGCCCAGAAGGCGGTTGGCAACTTCCTTAAGCAGCAAGTCGCCGACTTCATGACCCAGCGTGTCGTTGATTGATTTGAACTGATCCAGATCGAGGAAAAGAACGCCCACCAGACTCGTGTTGCGCAGGGCACGGGTAATCGCCATCCGCAAATGCTCATGCAGCAGGCTGCGATTGGCCAGTCCGGTCAGTGGGTCATGACAGGCCATATGCCTGAGTTGTTCGTCCTTGTGAAAATCTTCGGTGATGTCATTGAAGACGGAGACGTAGTGGGTAGTCGTGCCGTCGGCGTCCCGCACTGCATCGATACTGCGTCGTTCAAGAAAAACGCCGCCATCTTGCCGCCGGCTCCACATTTCCCCTTCCCATTTGCCTTCGCTGAGCAACTGTTGTTTAAGGTGATCGTAATGCTGGCGATCCTGTTTTTCGGAAAGTAGCAGGTTGGCCGGCTGGCCGAGCACATCGGCAACGGCATAGCCGGTGATTCGGGAGAATGCCGGATTGACCTCAATGATGAGGCCGTTCGGGTCGGTCACCATGATCCCCTCGGCGGTGTTCTGGATAACCGAATAGGCGAGACGATTGCGCTCCGTGCGAAACGCTATTTCGCGCTCAAGATGGGTATTTTGTTCGCGCAGGGCCGCTTCGGCCTTTCTCAAGTCAACATTGAGCTGTTCGACTTCGCTGCGCTTTTTTTGAACGTCGTCGAGAAGTTGCTGGTTTTCAAAACGCTTCAGGTTGGCCTCAAGCAGCAGTCTTCGTGCGTTGGCATGGCTGATCAGCATGACGACAAAAAAGCAGAGACCCAGCGAACGGATAACGGGCGCAGCCAAACTGGATTCGAGCAGGATGGAGCCAGGCACCAGCACGCAGAACAGATAAAAGCGGGCAGGCCATTTGACTGGCGACAGGACGGTAGCTGCACCCCCTGCCAGCCCTGCCATGATGCAGACAATGACGAATTGTTCGGGTTCGGATGCCTGCGGAAAGATCAAATAAGGCAAAGCGGCCCACAGCAGCGAGTTAAGCACCAGCGGGATGTTGAAAAGACGCTCGCGCAGGCGAATACTTAGCCGTTCGGTGTGCCGGAGGACGTAGGCAATGATGATGCCTCGTCCGACAACGATGGTCACGGCACTGATCAGCCAGGGAAGGTGGATGAGTGCATCCCTGCTGAACCAGTGAATCCACGCGATCGCGGCAATGGCGATCAACGTCATGGGTATGCCGCCCCTGCCATGGTGAAAGGCTTCGCGGATCAGCGCGTCACGCAACGGTTCGTCGTTGGGGAGGGACAAGGTTATTTTTGTGGGGTTGTTTCTCGTTACTTTATCGAATCTTGACTGAGAGACAAAAAGAAGTTGACCCTGAGTGCACCACGTCTATAATTCAAACGTTCGTTTTAGTTTTTCGAAACGGAAAAAAACAGACAAAAAGGAGATGCAATTGAACAAGTTGATCGTGAAAAAAGCGGCCGTTCTCGGCGCCGGCGTGATGGGGGCGCAGATTGCCGCGCACCTCGCCAATGCCAACGTGCCGGTCGTGCTGTTTGACCTGCCGGCCAAGGAGGGCGACAAGAACGGTATCGTGAAGAAGGCCCTCGACGGCCTCAAGAAACTGGACCCGGCCCCGCTGGCCGGCAAGGGCAAGCTGAAATTCATCGACGCCGCCAACTACGACGAGCACCTGCCGCTGCTCGCCGAGTGCGATCTGGTCATCGAGGCCATCGCCGAGCGCATGGACTGGAAGAACGATCTCTATGCAAAGATTGCACCGCATCTCGGCGCGCGGACCATCGTTGCGTCCAATACCTCCGGCCTGTCGATGAACGCGCTGGCGCAGGGGCTGCCGGCAGACGTTCGCCCGCGCTTCTGCGGCATTCACTTCTTCAATCCGCCGCGCTATATGCATCTGGTCGAGATTATCGGCACGCAGAGTACCGACGCCAGCACGCTGGACGCGCTGGAGACCTGGCTGACCTCACGCCTCGGCAAGGGCGTCATCCGGGCGCTGGATACGCCGAACTTCGTCGCCAACCGGATTGGCGTGTTTTCCATTCTCGCCGTCATGCATCACACCCAGGCTTTCGGCCTGGGCTTTGATGAAGTCGATGCGCTGACCGGCCCCAAGATCGGCCGTCCGAAGAGCGCCACCTATCGCACTGCCGATGTGGTCGGCCTGGATACGCTGGCCCACGTCGTTAATACGATGAAGGACACGTTGCCGAATGATCCGTGGCACGCCTATTTCACCAATCCGGCCTGGCTGCAGGCACTGATCGCGCAGGGCGCGCTGGGCCAGAAGACCCGCTGCGGCATTTTCCGCAAGCAGGGCAAGGAAATCCAGGTGCTCGATCTGGCCGCGCAGGATTACCGTGTCTCGGCCGGCGAGATTGCTGAAGAAGTCGGCGCCATCCTGAAGATGAAGAATCCGGCGGAAAAGTTTGCTGCATTGTGTGCTTCGTCGCATCCGCAGGCGCAGTTCCTGTGGGCCATCTTCCGCGATATTTTCCATTACGCAGCGGTTCAGCTGGAGAACGTGGCCGACAACGCCCGCGACCTCGATTTCGCCATGCGCTGGGGCTTCGGCTGGGCGCAGGGTCCGTTTGAAACCTGGCAAGCGGCCGGTTGGGGCGACATCGCGCAAGCGATTGCCGCCGATATCGCCGCCGGCAAGGCCATGAGCGCCACGCCGCTGCCGGCCTGGGCGCTGGAAGTCGGGCGAACCGGCGTACATGCGGCTGAAGGTTCGTACTCTGCTAGCAAGAATGCCTATGTGGCCCGGTCGACACTGCCGGTCTATCAGCGCCAGCTGTTCCCCGAGCGCGTGCTGGGCGAAGCCGGTGCCACCCCGGAAAAATCTGGCGAAACGCTCTACGAAAACGACGGGGTGCGCCTTTGGGTGCTTCCCGCGGTCGACCGGAAAATTGGCGTTATTTCCATAAAATCGAAGATGCACACGATCGGCGATGAAGTGCTGGATGGGGTCATCGCCGCCGTGCGTCAAGCAGAAACGACGCTCGATGGCGTGGTGATCTGGCATGAAGCACCGTTCGCCGTGGGTGCCAATCTGGCTCAGGTATCCGAAGCCATTGCCGCCGGCCAGTTCGAAATGCTCGAAAAGACCGTCGAGAAATTCCAGCGCGCCTCGCAGACCTTGAAGTATGCGCAGGTGCCGGTGGTTGCCGCAGTGCAGGGTATGGCCCTCGGCGGCGGTTGTGAATTCGTCATGCATGCCGGCAAGCGGGTGATGGCGCTGGAAAGCTACGTCGGCCTCGTTGAAGCCGGCGTCGGGCTGATCCCGGCCGGTGGTGGCTGCAAGGAATTTGCCGTGCGTGCGGCCGAATGGGCAGCGCAGTCGGCGACGCCGGGCGAGGTGTTCAATTTCCTGCAGCCGGTGTTCCAGACCATCGCCATGGCCAAGGTCGCCAAGAGCGCCTTTGAAGCGGTCGAGTTCGGTTTCGCCAGGCCCACGGACACCATCCTGTTCAACGCCAACGAACTGCTGTTCGTCGCCATCACGGAAGCCCGCGCCATGGCCGAGGCCGGTTACGCGCCACCGACCATGGCGCGCGGCATCCCGGTGGCGGGCAAGACCGGCATCGCCAATTTCGAGATGATGTTGGTCAATATGAAGGAGGGCGGCATGATTTCCGCCCACGACTACAAGGTGGCCAAGGCGGCTGCCATCGCGCTGTGTGGCGGCGAGGTCGAGACCGGCAGTCTGGTTGATGAGGAATGGCTGATCACCGTCGAGCGCCGGCTGTTTGTCGAGCTGCTGAAGACACCCGAAACCCAGGCCCGGATCAAGCACATGCTCGATACCGGCAAGCCGCTGCGCAACTAATTCCATGTCCTCGCCGCGCCATAACTTTGTCGCCGCCGCTCGCCGTACTAATCGTACTGTCTGCGCGCCGGCTTCGCGTTCTGGCGCAGCGCCGACACGGAATCCAGCTCTCCGAGGAGACAAAGAAAAATGAGCAAACAGATTCAAGACGCCTACATCGTCGCCGCCACCCGTCTGCCGGTGGCCAAGAAGAACGGCATGTTCAAGAACGTACGGCCGGATGACATGCTGGCCCACGTGATCCGCTCGGTCGTCGGCCAGGTGCCGGGCATCGATCCGGCCCGCATTGGCGATGTCATCGTCGGTTGCGCCATGCCGGAAGCGGAGCAGGGCATGAATGTCGCCCGCATCGGCCTGTTGCTGGCCGGGCTGCCAAACACCGTGCCGGGCATGACCATCAACCGATTCTGCTCTTCAGGCGTGCAGGCGGTGGCCGATGCCGCCAACCAGATTCGTCTGGGCCTGGCTGACGTGATGATCGCCGCCGGTACCGAGTCGATGAGCGTGATGCCGCAAATGCTGGGCAACAAGATGGCGATGAACCCGGCGTTCTTCACCGACGACAATGTTGCCATCGCCTACGGTATGGGCCTGACCGCCGAGACGGTGGCGAAGCAGTGGAAGATCAGCCGCGAGGCGCAGGATGCCTTCGCGGTCGAGTCGCACCGCCGGGCCTGTGCGGCGATTGCCGCCGGTCATTTCAAGGCTGAGATTTCGCCCTACACCGTGCGCGAAAGTCTGCCCGATCTGGCCTCCGGCGAGATTCGGCTGCGCGAATACATGGCCGATACCGATGAAGGTCCGCGCCCCGATTCCGCCCTCGATAAGCTGGCCAAACTGAAGCCGGTTTTCAATGTCCGCGGTTCGGTGACGGCGGGTAATTCATCGCAGATGTCGGACGGTGCCGCAGCTGTCATGCTGGTCTCGGAAAAGGTGCTCAAGGAACACAATCTGACCCCGCTGGCCCGCTTCGCCGGGTACGCAGTGGCCGGCGTGGCGCCCGAGATCATGGGCATTGGCCCGATTGCCGCGATTCCCAAGGTGCTGGCACAGGTTGGCATCACGCAGGATCAGCTGGACTGGATCGAGCTCAACGAAGCCTTTGCTGCCCAGTCGCTGGCAGTGATGCAGGAGCTCGGCATCAACCCGGACAAGGTGAATCCGCTGGGTGGCGCCATTGCACTCGGCCACCCGCTCGGGGCCACCGGCGCCATCCGCATGGCGACCGTGGTGCACGGTTTGCAGCGCACCGGCGGCAAATACGGCATGGTGACGATGTGCATCGGCACCGGCATGGGGGCGGCCGGCATTATCGAGCGCATTTGAGCATGCTGCGGTCAACCGGAAAAATCGGCCAAAATTGAAATCATGAAACCCGCCTGGCTGGCCAAACTTTCTCCCGCCTGGCGGGCGCGCATGGTGCGTTTGGGGTTCAATTTTCATCCGGCCTTTCGCGGCACGGGTGGGCGGGTGACGCATGTGGCGAAGGACTTGCGTCACATCCGGATTCGTCTGTCGCTGAACTGGAAGACAAAGAATATCGTCGGGTCGCTGTACGGTGGTTCGCTGTTTGCCATCACCGACGGGGCGCATCCGATGATGCTGATGGCTGCGCTGGGTGACGATTACATTATCTGGGACAAGGCGGCGAGCATTCGCTACCGCAAGCCCGGGTTTTCAACGCTGTATGCCGATTTCGTCCTGGATGATGCAGAACTGGCAGAGATCAGGGCCGAGCTGGCGAATAACATGGAGCTTGAGCGGACTTATCTGGTCGAATTGAAAGACAAGCAAGGTATCGTGCATACCGTGGTTGAGCGTACGGTGTATATCGCCGACAAAACTTACTACCGACAAAAGAGCGGTGGAGGAGACAAGTAATGATGACATCGACAAGTGTGCGGCGCACGGCGCTGATTGCTGTACTGCTGACTGTTCCGGGCTTGCATGCCGCCGAGGTGGCAGGTGTGAAAGTGGACGACAAAATCCAGGTCGGCAGCAGTGAGCTGCTACTCAATGGTGCCGGCCTGCGTAGCAAGTTTTTCATCAAGGTGTATGTCGGCGCCCTCTATGTTGGCCAGAAGGCGACGACCCCGGCGGCGATCTACGACAGTCCGCAGCCGCGCCGTATCGTGATGCGCCTGCTGCGTGACCTTGATGCGCAATCGCTCAACGAGTCCCTCGACGATGGGCTGAAGAGCAATCACACGCCCACCGAACTGGCCCTGATGAAACCCCTGGCCGACCAATTGGCCGGCATTATGAAGGCTATCGGCAAAGCCAGGGAAGGCGATACCATCGCCATCGATTTCTCGGCAGACGGTATTGCCGTCAGCCTGAACGGGGAGGTGCGGGGCAAGGTGGCCGGAGCGGGCTTCGCAAAAGCCCTGCTCAAGGTCTGGTTGGGCGACAAGCCGGCAGATGCCTCGCTGAAGAAGGCACTGCTCGGCAGTTAGTGCGGTCATAGCTGGAGGAGACAAAAAATGGAAAAGATCTGGCTACAAAGCTATCCAAATGGCGTGCCGGCGGTGATCGACATCGATCATATCCCGTCGCTCGTCGCGCTGTTCGAAACGGCGTGCACGCAGTACGCCGACAAGGTTGCCTACATCAGCATGGGCAAGGAGATGACCTATCGGCAACTCGATGCGGAGAGCAAGGCCTTTGCCGGCTGGTTGCAGGCCCGGGGCTACCAGAAGGGCGAGCGTGTTGCGTTGATGATGCCGAACTTGCTGCAATACCCGGTCACGCTGTTTGGCACCTTGCGCGCCGGTTGCGTGGTGGTCAATTGCAACCCGCTTTACACACCGCGCGAGCTGGAGCACCAGCTGAAAGATTCCGGCGCGACGGCCATCGTCATCGTCGAAAACTTTGCTCATACGCTGCAGCAGGTAGTGAGTCGTACCGCGATCAAGGACATCATCGTCACGCCGATGGGTGAAATGCTCGGCCTCAAGGGGGTAGTCGTCAATTTTATCGTGCGCCACATCAAGAAACTGGTACCAGCGTGGTCGTTGTCTGGCGCCCTTGGCTTCAAGCAGGCGCTGGCAACCGGCCGCCGCCATGGCTGGACGCCGGTGCCACTGACCCGGGACGACATTGCCTTCCTGCAATACACCGGTGGCACGACCGGGATTTCAAAGGGGGCGATGCTGACTCATGCCAACATCGCATCGAATGTGATCCAGGCCTACAGCTGGATCAAGCCGGTGCTGCGCGACGGACAAGAGTTCATCATCACTGCCTTGCCGCTTTATCACATCTTCGCCCTGACCGCGAACTGCCTGACCTTCATGATGATTGGTGCCCGCAACCTGCTGATCGCCAATCCGCGTGACATCCCCGGCTTTGTCAGGGAGTGGGGCAAATACCCGGTGACGGTGGTGACGGGGGTTAATACCTTGTTTAATGCGTTGCTCAACGATCCCGATTTTGCCAAGCTTGATTTTTCGACCATGCGCGTCACGCTGGGCGGTGGCATGGCGGTACAGGGACCGGTGGCCGACAAATGGCGGCAGGTGACCGGTTCCACCCTGTTGCAGGCCTACGGCCTGACCGAAACATCGCCGGCAGCGACCATCAATCCGCTCGATATGGGCGAGTTCAATGGCTCCATCGGCCTGCCGATATCGTCGACGGAGGTCTCGATCCGCGACGATGACGGGCTCGAGGTACCCATTACGCAGGTGGGCGAAATCTGCATTCGTGGCCCGCAGGTCATGAAAGGTTACTGGCAGCGGCAGGATGAAACCGATCTGGTGTTTTATCCGGATCGCTTCCTGCGCACGGGCGACATGGGTTATGTCGACAAAAAAGGCTTCGTTTTTCTGGTTGACCGCAAGAAGGACATGATTCTGGTCTCCGGCTTCAACGTCTATCCGAACGAAGTCGAAGAGGCGGTGGCCATGCATCCGGGCGTCATGGATGTCGCCGCCATCGGCGTACCCGACGAGCATTCCGGCGAGGCGGTAAAAATCTTCGTGGTTCGCAAGGACCCGAAAGTCACCGAGCGCATGCTGATCGATCACTGCCGCGGCCTGCTCACTGGTTACAAGATTCCGAAACATGTCGAATTCCGCGATGACCTGCCGCGTACCAACGTCGGCAAGATTCTTCGTCGCGCATTGAAAGAGGGGGCGTAATGGCCATTCCGGCTTCACTGAACAAGAATCTGACGCTGCCTGTCCTCTGTGCGCCGATGTTCATCGTCTCCAATCCCGATCTGGTCATTGCCCAGTGCAAGAGCGGCGTGATCGGCTCATTTCCGGCGCTGAATGCCCGGCCGAAGGAGGCGCTGGATGAGTGGCTGTCCCGCATCAAAGCCGAACTGGCGGCTGACTCCAAGGCTGCGCCATTTGCCGTCAACCAGATCATCCACCCCTCCAATGAACGGCTGGAACATGACATGGCGCTGTGCATCCAGCACGAAGTGCCGCTGATCATCACCAGCCTGTCGGCGCCCACCGCCATCGTCCCGCCCGTCCATGCCTACGGTGGCAAGGTCTTCCACGACGTGATCAGCGTTCGCCATGCCGAAAAGGCGCTTGAAGCCGGTGTTGATGGCCTGATCCTGGTGTGCGCCGGGGCCGGTGGCCATGCCGGCATGCTCAGCCCCTTTGCGCTGGTCGGCGAAATTCGCAAGTTCTACGACGGGCCGATCATTCTTTCCGGGGCAATCACCAACGGTGCGGCGATTCTTTCGGCACAGGCCATGGGCGCCGATCTCGCCTATATCGGGACGCGTTTCATTGCGACCCGTGAAGCCAATGCGGGCGAAGCCTACAAGCAGGCCATCGTCGATTCGGCGGCGGCCGATGTCGTCTACACCCCGTATTTCACCGGGGTGCATGGTAACTACCTGAAAAAAAGCATCCTTGCCGCCGGCCTCGATCCGGCCAATCTGCCCGAGAAGGACAAGACCTCGATGAACTTCGGGGGTGCCACCGCGGCCAAGGCCTGGAAAGACATCTGGGGCGCCGGGCAGGGTGTCGGCATGATCGACGACGTGTGGCCGACCGCCGAACTGGTGGCTCGCCTGAAGCAGGAATACCGCGCCGCCAAGGCAGCGTTGTGCAGCAATCCATTCTGAAATAATAACGAGGAGACCGAAAAATGAGCGACTACCGCGCGCCCGTCAAAGACATGCGTTTCGTTATGGACGAACTGGCCGGATTCAAGGAACTGAGCCAGATGGCCGCCTACGAAGAGGCGACGCCCGATGTGGCCGATGCCATTCTCGATGAAGCGGCCCGATTTACCGGTGAAGTGCTGGCGCCACTGAACAGGGTGGGCGACAAGCAAGGTTGCCGGATGACAGACGATGGCGTGACCACGCCGCCGGGCTGGAAGGAAGCCTACAAGGCATTTTGCGAGGCCGGTTGGAACGGCATTGTGTTGCCCGTCGAGTTTGGCGGTCAGGGCCTGCCGGACACCTTGGGTGTCGCCGTCAAGGAAATGGTCTGCTCGGCCAACCTGTCTTTTTCGCTCGGCCCCTTGCTCACTACCGGCGCCGTCGAGGCACTGCTGACCTGTGCCAGCGACGAGTTGAAGGCGATCTACCTCGAAAAGATGATCACCGGCGAATGGACCGGCACGATGAACCTGACCGAGCCGCAGGCCGGCTCTGATCTTGCCCTGATCCGCTCTCGCGCCGAACCACAGGCCGATGGCAGCTACAAGGTGTTCGGCCAGAAGATTTTCATCACCTATGGCGACCACGACATGACGGACAACATCGTCCACCTCGTTCTCGCCCGCCTGCCGGATGCACCGGCCGGGGTGAAGGGGATCTCGATGTTCCTGGTGCCGAAGTACATGGTCAATGCCGACGGTTCGCTCGGGGCACGCAATGACGCGTACTGTGTGTCTATCGAACACAAGCTCGGCATCCACGGCAGCCCGACCTGCGTGATGGCCTATGGCGACAAGGGCGGGGCCGTTGGCTACCTGCTCGGCGAAGCCAATCGCGGTCTGGAGTACATGTTCATCATGATGAACGAAGCCCGTCTTGGCGTCGGTTTGCAGGGCATCGCACTTGGTGAACGCGCCTACCAGCAGGCCTTGGCCTTCTCCCGCGAACGCAAGCAGGGCCGCGATGCGCTGACCGGCGAGGCGCTGGTCACGATCGACCATCATCCGGACATTCGCCGCATGCTGATGCTGATGAAATGTCGCGTCGAAGCCTGCCGCGCCTTGGCTTACTATGCCTCGGGCCTGCTCGATCGTGTGCATGCGGCGACCGATCCCGAAGAGAAGAAGCGCCATCTCTACCTCGCTGAATTCATGATCCCCATCGTCAAGGGCGGCGGCACCGAAATGGGCATCGAGGTCACTTCGCTGGGTATTCAGATCTACGGTGGTATGGGTTTCATCGAAGAAACCGGTGCCGCGCAGCATTGGCGCGACTCACGCATTACCACCATCTACGAAGGCACCACCGGCATCCAGGCCAACGACCTGCTGTTCCGCAAGCTGATGCGCGATCAGGGCGCCACCGCCAAGCTCGTCTTCGGTGAGGTACATGCCACCGCCAAGGCGCTCGGCGCTTCCGGCAAGCCCGAGTTGCAATCCATCGGCCAGCGTCTGGGCACCGCCCTCAAGGAGTGGACAGCGGCCACGGAATGGCTGGCGGCGAATGCCAAAACGGGTCTTTCCGGCGTGTTGACCGCAGCCGTGCCTTACCTGCATCTGGCCGTGACCGTTTGCGGCGGCTGGTTCATGGGCAAGGCGGCCCTTGCTGCGGCCGGTTATCTGGACAAGGCAGAGGGCGACCAGGCGTTCTATCGGGCCAAGATCGCCACGGCCCGCTTCTACGCCGACCAGATGCTGCCGCAAGCCGGCGCCTACGCCGAAACGGTGATGGCTGGCGACGCGGCGCTGGCCTGGATCGGCGACGACGTGTTCTGAAAACGATCCGGGCGGGCGCGCCGGCAGGTGCGCCTTCCCGCCGCCCCTGCTGTCCGAGTTGTGCAGCGAGTGTTGGCGTTCCCGGCAGATTCGGCGACACTTGGTCATCCTTTACTGCCACGCGAAAGCGTCATGTACATCCCCAAACACTTTGCTGAACCGGACGTTGATGTTCTGCATCAATTGATACGCGCCCGGCCGCTGGCGACGCTGGTTACGCTGTCATCCGGTGGTCTGAACGCCAATCATCTGCCGCTCCACCTGTCGGTGGATACTTCGCCCATGGGCATCTTGCGCGGGCACGTTGCACGAGCCAATTCGTTGTGGCGCGACTACGTTACGGACGTGGACGTGCTGGCGATTTTTCACGGGCCAGACGCCTACATCAGCCCAACGTGGTATCCGACCAAGGCCGAGACCGGAAAGGCCGTGCCTACCTGGAACTATGCCGTGGCCCATGCCAGCGGCCGGCTTCGCGTGATTGACGATGCATCCTGGTTGCGTGCGCATCTTGACGCGCTGACTGTCCATAACGAAGCGGGGCAGCCCGCGCCTTGGCAGCTTGCTGATGCACCCCCGGCGTACATCGACAAGATGGTGGCGGCAGTGGTCGGGATCGAGATTGAAATTGTTCGGCTTAGCGGAAAATGGAAGATGAGCCAGAACCAGCCGGCGAACAATCAGGCCGGCGTCGTCGAGGGCTTGCGGGCGGCTGGCAATAGCAGCGGGCTTGAAGTGGCCGCCATCATTGAAGGCCGCCAGCCATGCTGAAGCAGACCTCGGTGCTTGTTAAAAATGGCGGCATCGGAGATGCTTGGACCCGTCAGACAATATCCGGGCAAGATCGATGAAACTGCAGCATTTGGCGATGGGCGCCCGCTTCGAATACGAGGGCGTGACTTATGTGAAAACCGGCCCGATGACAGCTTCGTCAGAGACCGGCAGACAGCGCATCATCCCGCGCTATGCAACTTTGTGTGCGCTGGAAGAGCCGGTTGCCGAGAGCAAGGCGCCGATCAAGGGCCGGCTGGAAGCGGTGCGGGTACGCACGGCGTTCGAGCGCTTTTACGAGATCAGCAAGCGACTGGTTGGCGCAAGCGGGCAGGCAGAACTGGCACAAGCGCGCCAGAAGTTTCTGGACACCATCAAATAGCAGTTGCCACGGTCAACCGGAAAAATTGACCAAAAGTGAAAAACGAGAAAGGCCAAAACCTTCCCCGTATGCTTGTTTTGGCGATATGTATTCCAGGCTTAAAAACTTGCTTCCAGGAACGTCCTGAAATTCCTGTGGATTGTGCAAACCAAGTTTGGGTGACACGGAATTCGAACGGCTCGTTGTGTGCGCTACGTGGTTTAACCCTGTTTAGCCAATTGTGACCAGTGCCGCGCTTGCCGTCAGCGATGACGCTGAAATGTTGATGATCTTAGCTGCCTACTGAGTACAAAAGGTATTTCGACGAGCAGAGTTCAGCGCCAATGGCTGGCCCTCGGCGGCCAAGAGCGGCTGTTTTGGGGGGGCATCCCCCAAGTAGCCACTCACTGTTTTTTGCCTCACCCTAGCGTGAATTTTCAAAAATTATGGGATTTTGGAGTTGTTATACAGATAGCCAAAGCCCCAAGTTATTGAATCATATGAACTAAAAGCGCAATTTCCAGGTTCGTCAGTATCAATTGTTATATGGGCCATAGGGGCCGTGTAAACACGTTAGGTCGATATTAGGTCTGCGTCGGAATATTTTACAAATGGAGCAAGTGGTTATTGCAAACTATTGATTTTTATATATGGATTGAATATTGCTTGATTCTACTTACGTTCTTGATTGCAATCTTCATTACATATTCGGAGATGTGACATGATTAAAAAAGCCCTTTCAGTCGCAGTGCTGTCTTTCGCAGCTTTTGGAGCAAACCAGGCATTGGCAGCCCCGATATACGCTACGTCACTCGTGACCTCGAGCAACGTTACAGCGTTTGGCAGTGGAATTGTCACTGGCGCGCCAGATGGCGGTGGCCTTTTCTTGGGTTCCACATTTGATCCACCGGCACAACTGGGATCGTTTACTGTTAAGTTCGATACGGCCTTGGGAAATGGCGCGGGCGTTGATCTGGTTATATTTGAAATTGCGTCGTCCGCGAACGAAACTTTTAATGTTGAGGTCAGTTCCGACGATATTACCTTTACGTTACTTGGCGAGTTCAGTGCTACGAACAATCAGATCGACTTCGGCGCATTTGTCGACCCCGTTGCGTACGTTCGTCTTACCAACACCAGCACTCTAGTTTCAGCCGACATCGATGCCTTGCAGGGCAATTACGCCGCTTCCGTGCCGGAGCCAATCTCTCTTTCTCTCGTTGGTATCGGTATTGCCGGTCTCGCTTTCTCACGGCGTAAATCGAAAACTTGGCAATTTCATTAACATGGGCAAACATAAAGCGGGTGCTACTCCGCTTTTTCTTTGCGGGTTATGACGACGTTCCTCAGCGTCCGTTTTACAAAGCTGGCTATTGCAGCAAACGGTACGCTATTGTCATTCAATCGATAGGCGCTGAGTGAGGGTTACTGAGTGGATCTGCGCTCGTCTATACGCTTGTTAGAGGTCATTTCCAGTTCAAAGCCGGTAACAACTTGCGATCTTAATTCCAAGCATTGGAATTAAGATCGTGTTGCATATGAGATGCCAATTCCAAGCTGGGTCGCGAGCTTGATTTTGCTGCGAATCTCCCGCTATCCAAGCTCAGAATGCATCTGGCCTTATTGGCCGGTGGATCAGAAGTTGATGCCGACCTTGGCGAGCAGTGCCCAGTTTTCGAAGCTGACGTTATCGCGTTCGGTGGTGTTCAGATAACGCAGGTCGAGGCCCGAGTAGTACATGCCTTTATGGTAGTTGGCGCCGACCACTGCGCCGTAGCCGAACAGGTTTTTGTCGGTACGGCCGTTGTCGGCCATGACCAGCGCGAGTACCGGGCCGGCGCCAACTGAGTAGCCGTTGCCAATGGGCAGGGTGTAGCGCGGTGAGAGCTCGAAGGATGTCGATTTCATGCCGGATTCATCGACATGGTTGATCTGCACATGGGTACGGATGCGGTTGTCCGGGGTTTGAATCAGGCCGCAGTTCATGTTGAAGTCGAGACCGTAAACAAACATCGAATCGCTGTTGGCGGAGGGTGCGCCCATGACGCCAACCGAGACGGCCAGGCTGGGGTCGAACTTGAAGCCGGATTGCAGGCCGGGGAAGAATTTCAGCCCGTCGGCATGGCTGGCGGTCGTGCCCAGCGCAAGGCCGGCAAGAATAAGCGTGGATACGAGTGGCTTGAATTTCATGGTCTCTCCTCAGTCCTGTTTGTGGTTCGGTAACCCCCGGCTTCTGGCTGGGGTCAGTTCTCAAGACTTTATCGGCTCAACCATGACGGGTCTGTGACCCAGGTCACCTGGCGCCTATTTTTTCAGTAATGCTTCCTGAACAGCCTCAAGATCGGCTGCTTTCACAATGCCCATTTTTGTCTGGATCACCCGGCCATTGCGGTCGATGAACAGGGTGTAGGGGAGTACACCCTTGGTGTTGCCTAGGGCTTGCATCAATGGAAAGCCTTTTTCCTTGGCAACAAAGACGGGGTAGTTCATCTCGTAGGCCTTGGCGAAATCCTTGGCTGGTTCCGCCTTGTCTTCGATACCGATGCCGAGTACTTCGATTTTGCCTTTTTGGGCAGCGCGGAACTTGATCAGTTCGGGGATTTCGGCACGGCAGGGCCCGCACCAGCGCGCCCAGAAATTGACCACCAGCGGTTTGCCTTTGTAACGCTCCAGAGCGACTGGCATGTCGTCGAGATCGTTGAGCGTGACGGCAAACAGCGGGGCGGAGGAAATATCCTCTGCTACGGTCAACCCGGGAAAAAGGCCGAAAATGAAAAGTGCAAACAGCGTCTTCAAGGCAGGTCACCACGGCGAAAGATGAAGTAGCCGATGGTAGCACTGACGATGCCAAGCGTTGCCGGATAGGCCAGCGCGAAAATCTTGTAGCCGGTGGTGCCAAACAGATCGAGGATGACGTAGGCAGAAGGGCCGAGGACAATCAGTTGCGGGTCGAAGAGGGCCAGCGCGGCAGTGCGAAAGACCTGCAGTGGGTTGGCCAGGGCCAGCGTGACAGCCAATTCTGGTGCAACCTTGCCCTGGATCATGACACCGAGCAGAATCAGGTCGAGGAAGAGCAGCAGGAACAACCAGACCATGAAGGCGGCGCCCTGCGCCATATCTGTCGTGCGGGCGATGGCGGAGATCAGCATGCCGATGCCGAGGAAGCACATGGCCATCACGGCGAGCAGGGCGGTGTAATAACCGAACATGTCCCAGGGTACTTCAATGCCCTGAATGGTCGCCCAGGTCACGGCGCCGAGCATGGCCAGGAAAACTGGCGCAAAGACCACAATATAGCGACCGACAATCTTGCCCCAGAACCATGCGGAGAGCGACACCGGCAGAGAGAGCAGATATTCGAAGACGCCAGCCTCGCGGTCACCGGCGACCGAACGAACCGTGGTGATCAGCACGAAGATCGGCAGGATGGCCATGGTTAGCTGGATATAGGTAACGAGCAGGCGCGACAGGCCGATAAAGCCGAGCACGCGCGATTCGGTCAGGCCAAATACGAAGAGCAACGCGACAATGCCGCCGAAGACCAGCGTGTAGATCTGGAACCAGCGGGCGCGCAGGGATTCGACGATATCGAGCTTGGCGGTGAGCCACAGTTGTTTCATTTAACCTTGAATCCTTAGTTGGGCGCGGCTGTTGGTGCGTTTGGGCGGGATGGCCGGCGCGAAGCGACGACGCGGCAGGCTTATGCCTGCAAGAAGGAGCGACAAAGCCGGACGCCCGACCAGATGCGCCAGCGGTCGCGTAGCGCTGCTCCACAACGGGTGAATTGTTACGAAGTGCATTTCGTGCTGCTGGCCAGGGATTGATAGGCGGTCAATTGAGGTTTCAAGGTTCACTTGCCCTTGGCCAGAATGTGCTGGCGCATGTCGGTGAAATCGAGGCTGCCGGGCATCGGCATGGCGACGGCAGCAAAGTTGTAGCCCATCGGCGAGGTCTTGGTGATGAACTGGGCGCGTTTGGGTTCGAGCCAAGTCATTTCCTCGCGGCCTTTGCTATTGAAGTCAGCGATCCAGATACGCGTCGTGGCATCGGCCATCCACGGATACTTATCAGTCTTTTCCTTGAGCCAGAAAGCAAGGCAGCCGGGGTCGTCGAACTTGAAAACAGTATTGTCGGGGCCGCCACGGAGCTGACAAGCGAATCGACGGTCCGAAATGACCATGCTGCACCGTGCGCAGGTGTCGCGGTCCCATTTGATCTCGAGCATGCCTTCCGGCCAGTTCTTCTTGCTGCAACCCGAAAGGGCGGCGGCAAGCGGCGTCATTAGCAGCCCGCCGATACCGAGGCGACCGAGAAACTGGCGGCGATGGGTGTCGCACATATCAGGACCGAATTTCAGCCAGCGACAGATCGCTGACCAGCGCCGTGTAGCGGGAGACAATGCCGAGAAAACGCAGGCGATCCGGCCCAGCAATCTCGCCTTCCCAGATGCGATTGTCGTCGCTGCTGGAGAACTGCCAGCCATTCAGTGCTTTGGCGAAAGCCGGTTCGAAGCGACTGAGCACGATGCGGCAGGCCAGCTTCGCAGTCAGCGTGACTGCATCGGCCACTTTGTCGTCAAGGACGACTTTGCCCATGTCCATTTCGATGACGCGATTGACCAGGGCCGAGACTTCATCGAGACGGTGGCTGGAGATGATCATCGTGGCATCGTCAAGACGCTCGGCCAACAGGTCGAAGAATATTTTGCGCGCTTCCGGGTCGAGATTTGCCGCCGGTTCGTCCATGACCAATACCTTGGCTTCGCGACCGAGGGCAATGGCAATTAGCAGTTTCTGTTTCATGCCGCCGGAGAGGCGTACAAACTGGCGCGAGAGAATTTCTTCAATGGCCAGGCCGAGTCGTTTTGCAATGGCGTGGATACGCAGCGGATCGGTGCCACAAAGTGAGGCAGAGAAATCGATCAATTGACCCACCGGCATTTTCAGTGGTGGCGGTAGTTGCGGTACGAAGCCGATGTTGCCGAGTACCTGTGTCCGGTTACTGCGCGGGTCCAGACCGTTGATGGCCACCTCGCCACCGTAGGTGTATTCGCCAAGCAGGCAGCGAATCAAGGTGGTCTTGCCGGCGCCGTTCGATCCGATCAGTGCGACGCGTTCACCGATGCCAATGTCCAGATTGATTCCATCAAGGACTCGCGCCCGGCGAAAGTCTTTTACAACGTTCGTAAATTTGATCATGGAAGCAATTATAGAGTCGGGCACTGCCATCAACTTTGAACCTGGGTCAAAATCCGGATCAAAAATCAGGCGAGCTTTGACAGCCCCTTGACCTCGAAGCTCAGTGATCCAGTCGGGCAGGTGTCAACACACAATCCGCAGCGCGTGCAGTCGGGGCCTATGGGCACCTCGGTCTCGACCGCCCGGCCCTTGATCACGGTATCCAGCACATGCGGCACCAGGCAGACCTTGCGGCAGTCGCCTTCATGGAAGCATCCATCCAGTTTGTAGATGATGCGTACCGGCGAAACGATACCGACGACGCCATAAGTCAAACCGATCGGGCAGGCGTAGCGACACCAGGCGCGACGCGAGAAGAAGACTTCGAAAAAGAGCAGCGCCAGAACCCAGAGGAGTGCCAGGCCCGGTCCGTAGATCAGGGCGCGGGAAAGAATGCCGGTCGGCGAGATGGCCTCATAAACCGTATAGCCCGTTGCCAGGGCAAGCAGGGCAAAGACGATCCAGAAAACGGTACGCAGGCGGCGATCCATTGTCTGGTCGGTTACCAGCTTCTTTTTGGCCAGGAACAAGTGGATTTTTTCGGCCCATTCAGCGAGTAAATGATAGGGGCAAACCCAGGAGCAGAAGGTACGGCCTCCGAGCAGTGCCCAAAGAACCAGGACTGTGCCGGTACCAATCAGCAGGTTGTTGATGATGTGCTTGTGGGCCAGCATGACCTGCAGTGCCGAATTCAGGTCGATCAGATGAAAGCCGACGAAGCGCGAGGCGGTGAGTGCGCCTTCAAGAATCTGGATGTCGAGGAAGAATGACAGGGTGAACAGCAGATTGGCGAAAATGAGCGTTGCCCAACGCCGGTTGCGCCAGGTGTTCTTGTGTTGGGCATGGGCGCGAGCGTGGAGTTTTTCGGCAATCAGGTCACGATTGCCCTTTTTGTAGAAATGGATTTTCTGGGCAGCCGGGCTGATTTTCTTGGGCTTCGTTGGCTCGGCACCGAACATCACCTTGATCTGGTCAAAAAACCGCCGATTGAGTAGTGCGCTCATGTTTTCCAGACCTCGCCAGCTTCAACAGTAATGCAGCCAGGTTCTACCGGGCAGACCATTTCACAAACGCCACAACCGACACACGGTTCATGAACGACCGGTGATTTGCGCTTGCTGCCATCGGGAGCAAACACCGTTTCAATGGAAATCGCACCCTTGACCGGACATTCGCGGACGCATAAATCGCATTCGGGCACATCGTAGGGGTGGCTGCTAATCTTGACCGGCTTCCAGCGGTCGACTGCCATGTAGCGCATCCTCCCCTTGAAGTCGGCGCCGCGAGTTTGCCCTTTGAAACCCTTGCCCTGAATGGCCAGGCAGGCTTCCGGGCGGGTCAGTCGGGCAACGCCGATGCGTTCATGGAGATTGAGTGTTGGCTCGGGGTCGTTCTCCTTGGCCAGCAAAATTGGCTTGGTGGCCAGGGCGGCACCGGCACGAACAGGAAGGAAATCCGGTTTGTGGTACGTCAGCGAGCCAGTGGGGCAGGCAAGAATGCATTGCACGGCGTCACAGGAGAAATCGCAGGCCTGATTGCGCGGGTCAATATAAGGTGTTCCGACGCCAACCCCATCGATCAGGTCGGCCAGCTTGATCGCCTGTACAGGACAAACCTGAACGCACTGGCCGCACTTGATGCAACTGCCAAGAAAGTCCTTTTCATCCAGCGCGCCGGGTGGCCGCAGCCGCTTTTTCTGCGAATAGATGATAGGCAGGAAGCCGGACATTGCCGCACCGAGTACGCCGCCGGTCAACAGTATTGTTCGCAAGACGCGGCGCCGGCCCGTTTGTCGTTTGGCAATCGAGATGGCCGGCGTTTGATCGGATGCCACCTGGCGAGGTGGCTCGTTGTTGCTCTCGCTCATGATCGTGCCATTCTTTCAGGTTTGATGAAGCGCGGCTTTTCATCGCGCAGGATCAGGTCCGGTGTGGAGAAGGGGGCAAGGCGTTCAAGAAAATCAAGGAGTTCCATGACCGGCGAACTACGGAAAAAGCGGGCCACCGGCATTTCCATCCAGATCTGGTCGGCATAGGCGTAAAGCTCGTGAGTCTTGTCGCCAATCCCGTCGCCATTGCGGTCGAACCCCTGGTAGTCGTCCCAGTAGTTTCCGCTCCAGACATTCTTCGGGCTATTGTTGTTGTCGCCATGTCCGCCGTAGGCCACCTGAGTCAGATTGCCCTCGAATACATTATCGAGCATGTGGTTGCCACCGGTTTCGCTGTTGAACAGGATGCCGACACCGTTATACGCGAAGCGGTTGCCGCGGATTTCGATGGTGCTGTCAGGCTGAAATGGCGAGAGGTCGGAGCCGATGCCGACACCGCAATAAATGATCTCGTTGTTTTCAATGATCGTGCCTGAAGACTCCTTGAAACCGATGCCCATACCAGTAGCACCGGTGGCGTGCGAGATGACGTTGTCGCGGACAACCCCGCCTTCGGTGTACATGAAATAGACGCCGACCGCGTTGTCGTAGAATTCGTTGTTCTCGACCACATTGTCATTGGCGAACATGAAGTGGATCGAGTAGCGACTCCGCCGACCCAGATTATGGCGGAAGGTATTCTTGTTCGAGTACCAGGCCACCATGTCTCGTGAATCGATAATCCGATTGTTCTCGATCAGATTGTCGTTGCTGTACCAAAGACGCAGACCATCACCACGAACCCCGAGTTCGCGATCCTTGGAGCGGATGCTGTTGCCGCGAATCACATTATTGTTTGATTGTTTGAGGTCGAGGCCGAACAGGCAGTTGTCCATCTCGATATTTTCGAGCGTGTTGTGGTCTCCGCGAACGTCGAGGCAGGAGTCGTCCGTGTCATGCGAGTCGCCGGAACCGGTCAGGTGCACTCCGCGCACCACTGCATTGCTCGTATTCAAAATCATCACCGTGCCTCTATCGCCGGCGTCGATGGTGACTTGGCCGCCACCATCGATAGTCAGTGGCTTGTTGATGGTGACCGGCCCGGCGTAATTGCCTGGCGGCGGCTTGAGTACCGAACCGGATTCGGCGCGATCCACCAGATCCTGAAATGGTTTCAGGCCGTGTACCCGCTTGTCGCGCTCGTGCAACATGAAGGTTGGCTTGGGGCGGTCTACATCGGCACGAGCCCCCATGCCTGCCGGCACGTCTGATTGCTGCTCCGTGTTTCCGGTTGAAAGCACCAGAAGCAGCGCGGTGACGAGGCTGGCCTTGGCCAGATGCTTGAGGCGGATCACCAAGATTACTCGGCCTTTCCTTCGCGCAGTTGTTTGCGACGAATCAGAAGGGCTAGCATCATGCAGGCAAAAATTGTTAGCAGCAGGCCATAACCCCAGTAAGGATAGGAGAAGGTCGAGAACTGGGCGACCTTGCCTTCACCAAATACGGTGGGCATGAAAGGCTTGACGGTGAAGGCACCCCACGGGTGCATGTTGTGGCCAAAGAACCACAACCACCCTGCGTAGGTGATGACGAAGAAGACAGGCAACAAAGCGGGCACCAGCGCCAGCAGCAACTGGAACGGCCGTATTTTTGCTACGCCGGCAATTACGATGGCCATGGTGGCAATCAAGCCGAAGACGACGATCTTTGAAATGTTGCGGACGTTATCACCCCAACTGTTGATTCGTTCCATATCCTTAAAGAAGGAGCCTGATTCCTGCATGTAGGCCTGAACGTGGCTTTCCAGATGACCGAGCCAGAACTGGTCAACCAGCATCCACGTAGCAACGGCCGCGAATCCTGCGGTCAACACGATTAAACGTGGTTTTTTCCTGGCCATTGTGAAGGCAAGCATCATCACGGCGAAGAAGCCGAAGAAGAACTTGGCCAGCGGCTTCTCGACTGGCGCGCCGGTGGCAATCGGGAACATGCCGACGTAATGGTTGATGGTGTTCATCTCATGAACGCAGTCAAGTCCCTCAGCGCCTTTGTCGACGTTTTTGGCGGCGTCGGTGATCGGGTTGTAGCGTTCGTCGGTCGCTTCAAGATCCTTCTGGATGATCTCGTTGGCCATCCGACTGCCTTTGCCGGCGACCTTGCAACCGTTATAGACGCCATCAAAATGAAAATGAATGCGGATGCCATCGGGGAAGGCATCGGGGGGGTAGTTCGGGGCGGTCAGGGATACCCACCAGATTGGGGCAAAATAGGCTGCAACCAGGCAGATAAGCGAGATCAGGGTCAGGCCACCGATGATTTTGTTTTGTTTATCCATGTTGCTCTCTGTTTGACGCATCCGGCGTCTGGCCGGAGGAGGTTGCCCGAAGCTGGTTCAGGCAACCGTTTGCTGCTAGTCGATTATTTCTTCTTTGCTGCCTTCGGCTTGCACATGGCTCCCGGCATGACCATGCTCGATTGATAAGCAGAAATCGCAATCAATTGCTGGTTGTCATATTTCTTGATGATCTTGACCATGTCCGGATTCGCATTGCGGCGCTTGCCATCGCGAATGTCGGTCATCTGGCGCAGCAGGTACTTATAGTGCTGCCCGGCGATCACCGGGTAGAACTTTTCCTTGTTGCCCTCGCCAGTTTTTCCATGGCACTCGAGACATTCTTTCTCATACAGGGTTTTGCCTGCGGCAACCTGCATGGCGGCATCGGCACCTTCATACTTGCCGTGTTCCAGCGGAATGCAAAGGCTTTGGATGTAGGCTGAGGCATCTGCCAGTTCCTGTGGATCGACCAAGGTCGATGCAAACGGATACATGGTCGGATTGTCGCGCTCGCCGGAGCGGATATCAGCCATTTGTTTGATAAGCACGGTCGAATGTTGCCCAGCCAGTTGTGGGAAGGTACCGTCCGGGCGACCTGCGCCGGAGGGCAGGTGGCATGCGCCACAGATTTCATAAACCTCTTCGCCATTCTTGACGTTGCCCTTCTTGGTCAACGCTTCCATCTTTTCGCCGCCCTCGGCGTTCCATTTGTAATTTTTGCTCTC
This sequence comes from Betaproteobacteria bacterium, assembly GCA_016709965.1. Classification (NCBI taxonomy): domain Bacteria; kingdom Pseudomonadati; phylum Pseudomonadota; class Betaproteobacteria; order Rhodocyclales; family Azonexaceae; genus Azonexus; species Candidatus Azonexus amarohabitans. The sequence goes on along the minus strand of JADJLT010000002.1, from coordinate 167,142 downwards.
GATGCCTTCCTTGTGCGGTGCCGGCGGGCCGGCAAAGACGACGCCTGCGCTGAGCAGGCCGATCAGCAGAACTGATGCTTTCATGTTTGGTTTCCTTGTTTTGCGGGTTGATCGGAACGCTTGAAACATTGTTGATCTGTCTATATCAGCCTTCCTTGATATGAGTCATAAGCCACTAAATCGTGGCTTTGGCGGCTTATTTGAGCTTGGATAGATAGTCCGCAAGTGCCTTGATTTCCTCATCGCTTACGAGCCCCATGACCCCCTTCATTGCAGCGGTCTGGCCGTTATTACGGGCACCACTCTTGATGTCCTTCATTTGCTGTTCGGCATAAGCGGCATTTTGCCCGGCAAGTTTCGGAAAGGCGGGTGACAGGGTTTTCTTGGCATCCTTGCCATGGCATGACCAGCAGGTCTTTTCCTGGAAGAGCGTGGCGCCGTCCGGAGCGGCAAATACGGGAGCAGCGACAAAGGCTGCGGTGATCAAAGTCATTACATATTTCATGGGTATTCCCTCCTGAATGTGAAACGGGGAACAGATTGGCTCTGCTCCCCGTTGATTGCCTTAAGTCAGATCAAGTTTGTGACTTACTTGACCTTCTTGGCGCCGTTCTGCTCAAGGTAGGTCTTGGCACGCAGACCAATATCGGCTGCCTTGACCTGGTATTGCCAAATCTGCTCTTCCCAAAGATTGGCTTGGTCCCAATCCTTCTTGGCTGCAGCAGCTTCGGCCTTGCCCTTGGCTTCCTTGATTTTGCTCAGCTGGTCGGTTGCGTCGTCGACCATGTTGACCACATCAGGAAAGTCCTTGAAGTTAACACTGGTGATGTAGCCCACAACGGAATCGATAACTGCCTGGGTATCAGCAACCTTCTTCACTGTCGCCTTATAGTCTGTTTCGGTGTAGCTGGCCTTGGCTTCGGTTGTCTTGCTAGGCTTCCAACCCTTCGGTTTGACCAGCAGATAGCCCTGCATTTCGAGGTGTAGCGCGGAACAGAATTCCGTGCAGTAGTACGGATACACACCTTCCTTGTCAGCCTTGAACTTGACGGTCACCGTCTTGCCCGGCTCGACCGATGCGTGGGTATTGAAGGTCGAAACCGTGAAGCCGTGGGTTTCGTCCTGGGCACGTTCCAGGTTGGTCAGGTGGATGGTCACTTCGTCACCGACATCGGCTTCGATGGTTTCCGGCGTGATGTGCGAACGGATCAGGGTGCCGAAGACCTCGATCTTGTTGCCCTTCTTGTCGGTGTGCTCCTCACCGGCGCGGACGCCAAACGGACTAGGCTTGTCGGTACGGCTGTTGGTGCCGACCTTGTAGCGAACGCCCGGCTTCAGCTTCGATGCTTCGATGGCAACAACATAGTGCGGCTCGCCCAACGGAACGGGCATGTCGTACAGGAGTTGCATCTTGTCATTGCTGATGTCAATCAGCTGGTGGTTCTGCGGGTGCAGTGGACCAACCGGTGTGAAGCGGTCGATGGACAGCTTGTTCAGCGCAACCAGGTAATGCCCCTTCGGATCGGCCGAGTCACCTTCCATGGTCATCAGGTGACCGATGTTGTAGTGCACGGAGATCTTGTCGAGAACCTTGCCTTCACAATAGTTCCACTTGACGACTTGTGAGTCGACATAAAGGGAGGTGTAGGCAATACAGGGTTTGCTGTCGTACTGGGTGTGCAGCGGGCCAAGGCCGAGCTGGACCTGGGTGTGAAGGGCATCCTTCATGCTGATCACCGGAATGCCGTACGGATCCTTGGATTCGAACTTGCCGGCCTTGATGGCGGCCATGATCTTCTCGAAGGAATAAACGGAAACGTGGGTGTCCAGCTTGCCGGCGACGGTGAGCAGCTTGCCATCAGGCGTGACGTCTACGCCGTGCGGAGATTTCGGTTCCGGCACCAGGAAGAGGATGCCTTCCTTGATCGCAGTTTCCATCATGATCACATTGTGGCCGTTGATCTTTTTGGCTTTTCCGGCAGCAACCAGTTCAGCGGCCTTTTTCCAGTTGATCACGTGCAGATAGTCGGTGTCCTTGGCGGAGCAACCGGCTTCATAAGGCGGACGGCCTTTTTCAATGCCGCCAACGTAGCGCTCGGAACAGAAGGAATTGGTGAAGGACCAGCCATCGGACGGGCCTTTCCCAGCGTCGGACAAGTCCTGGCTGTACGGCGGCAGTTCGAGGGAGAAGGACTGCTTCGGATCAATGCGACCTTCCTTGCGGTCGAACTTCCAGTAGGTCACGCCACCACGGTATTTGTCGTTGAACTCTTCGAGCGGGAAGAACTTCTTGTTTTCCAGCGGGGACGCATACTGGGCAGCTTCAATGACGTAGTCGGTGTTCTGTGTGACGAAGGCGCCACCATGCTCGGACTTGAAGATCGGATTGACCACGATCTGCTTGGTTTCGAAGTCACGCAGGTCGATCACGGCGAGGCGCGGATTGGCCTTGTCGTTGATGAACAGGTACTGGCCGTCGTACTTGCCCTGGGTTTCGGACATGGCCGGGTGGTGCGTATCGCCCCAGTTGATTTCCTTGCCGTCGATGTTGCCCTGACGCAGCACAGCCTTGGATTCTTCATCGAAGCCGTAGCCCTGCCAAGGTTCCGGCGTGAAGACGCCGATGTATTTGAGGATACGCATGGACGGAATGCCATACACGATAATCTGGCCGGACTGACCGCCCGAACTGAAAGCGACGAATTCGTCCCGTTTTCCCGTCGGGACGTAGGTCTTGGACGCAGCGAGCAGATCCTGCTGGCTAAGGCCGCGACGCTTCATGACGTCCTGCAGCGATTCGGCAGACCATGCCGTGGCGGCAAACCCTGCTGCCAGAACCAGCGCGGTGGTGTTCACTACAAATTTCTTCATCTCGATTTCTCCCTTGAATACCAGAAGCAACAACTTCAATTCCCCCATCGCCGCCGGTCAATCAAGCCCCCTGCGACAATATGCCGCACACTCTATTCCGCACCGAGTATGAAAGAATTGATCTCTGCTAAATCCAAAAGCGCCTCATCGGCGAAAATGCCTTGTCCAAAATCTCTATAAAAATCGACGTACATTGGTGAACAAGAAAATCCTGGCGGATGTGATCGGACTGGAGTTGATCGCGCTGGTCGTTATCGTGGGTTACAAGCTGTCGCCCATGCTGCCGCCCAAGGCAGACGTGACGGTTCAGCCTGATCCCGTCTGCAATTTGCAGCGCGAAGCGTGCAGCGTGGCGCTGCCCTCAGGCGGCAAGATTCAATTGACGATGGGCACGCGCCCGGTGCCCCTGGTCAAACCTTTCGAGGTGCAGGTGACGACTACCGGCCTGTCGCCTTCGCGCGTCGAGATTGATTTCGCCGGTGTCGATATGAACATGGGCATGAACCGGCCACAATTGACTGAACGAGGTACGGGAAACTACACGGCCGAGGTGACGCTGCCGGTCTGCATTACCGGCCAGATGGATTGGCAGGCGACGGTACTGCTTGAATCCGGAAATGAGCGGATTGCCATCCCGTATCGATTTTCAACCGGAGCGCACAATTAGATGTCTGAACGCATATTGACGCTGCTGGCTGCCGTACTGGCCGTGTTGATCGCCGGTGTATTTCTCTTTTGGCAACCGGAGATTCCGGACCGTGTCTTGCCCAAGGCGAACATTGCGGCGGGCGGGGATTTCACCCTGCAGTCGGCAAGTGGCCCGGTTTCCCTGAAGGATTATCGTGGCAAACTGGTGCTGGTTTATTTCGGCTATACCTATTGCCCCGATATTTGCCCGACGTCGCTGGCGGCCACGGCCGAAGGTCTGAAGCAACTTACGCCGGCGGAGATGGCCCGGGTCGGCATGATCTTTGTGTCGGTTGATCCGAAGCGCGATACGCCGGCTCGCCTGAAGGAATACGTCGAATTCTTCCATCCGGCCATCGTGGGTGTTACCGGCACGCCGGAAGTCATCGCCGAGATTGCCAAACGTTACGGCGTCTTTTACGCCGAGCAAAAGGTCGATACCGCCGGTGGTGGCTATGTCGTCGATCACTCAGCAGATACCTTTATCGTCACGCCCGATGGGCAAGTGCTCAGCAAGATCGCACACGGCACGCCGCCCGACCGGATTGCGGCGGCCATCCGGAAATATTTGAATCAACCCTGAAGGAGATAAAACCCATGAAACAGTTATCCCTGCTAGCCGTCAGTCTGATGTTTTCGGCCGGTGTCATGGCGGGTGCCGCCGACCACGTTTCGGTGCAGGACGCTTACGTTCGCCTGGCACCACCCAACGCGCCGGCGACCGGGGCCTTCATGGTGATCAAGAACGACGGCGACAAGGACGTCAAGATCATCAAGGCCAATAATCCGATTTCCCGAGCCACCGAACTGCACACTCACCTGAACGAGGGCGGCGTCATGAAGATGCGCCCGGTACCGGGTATCGACATCAAGGCGAAGGGCGAAGCGGTGCTCAAGCCGGGTGGCCTGCATGTCATGATGATTGATCTGAAGGCGCCCATGCGTGAGGGCGACATGGTGCCGGTGACGCTGACCTTTGATGATGGCAGCACCAAGCAGGTCGATGCCAAGGTCGTCCGGCCAATGGCCGCCGGCATGCCGGCAGCCATGGAACAGAAACATTGAAATTTGGCTGTTTTTTCCGGTTGACCGCGGCAGTCAGCGGTGGGCCGGAAAATCAGGCGGGCGGCAGCTTGAATTGAATGCGTACGCGCAAGCCGCCTTGCTCGCTTCGCTTGAGCTCGACGGTGGCTTCGTGCAGTTGGGCAATTTCGCTGACGATGGCCAAGCCGAGTCCGCAGCCATTGCCGGGTGAGCCAGGGATGCGATAGAAGCGCTCGAACACGTGTTTTAGCTGTTCATTCGGGATGCCGGGACCGCTGTCGTCGACTTCAAGGAAAGCGTGGCCGTTTTCGTCGCCGCAACTCACGGTGATGATGCCGCCAGTCGGCGTGTAGCGGATGGCGTTATCAATCAGATTGGACAGCGCCTCTTGCAGCATCCAGGGGAACCCTGCGGTGGTGGCGGGCTTGATGTCGAAGCCGAGGTCGATATTTTTGGCCAGCGCACCATCCAGAAAAATCGATGCCGAATTTTCGACCAGTCGATCCAGGTCCACCGATTCAAATTTGTCCTTGACCGAATTCGAGGTTTCAGCCCGGGCGTAAGCCAGAAGCTGGCTCAACAGGTGACTGATGCGGAGCGTTGCTTCCTCGATCAGTTGAATGCGTTCGGGATTGTTATCGAAGGCACCTTCGGCGTTGGCCAGATCGAGTTGTGTCTGCAGGCCGGCCAGCGGGGTACGCAACTGATGGGCGGCGTCGGCAATGAAGCGTTGCTGGATTTCGACCGAGTCGCGCAGGAGGGCGAATAGCTCGTTGAGCCGGCGGAGCATCGGGCGAATTTCTGCAGGCTTTCCCGATGGATCGATTTCATGGAGATCGTTGGCCGAACGCTCGGCAATGTCTCGCTCCACTTCGTGCAAGGGCAACAAACCCTGCCTGACACCCAATACAACGGCCAGCATGGTGGCCAGGATAACGGCAAGATTGGGGATGACCATGGCGGTCAGAATGCGGGCGCTGGCCTGTTCGCGTTTTTTGGTCGTCTCCATGACGACAATCAGAAAATCCTGCGCCTTGATGGTAATCCGATGGCTGGCAATTCTGACGCGTGTGTCGCGGTACACACCGTTCGAGAATTCGACTTGATCATCTTTTGGCGGGCGAAGCTGCGGTAGATCGGCATCGCCGGCCACCACTTTGCCAAACGGGTCGCTCACTGAAAAATAGAGCATGTCCGGTGCATTGCTGCGCAGCATGGCTTCGGCTTCCTCCGTCAGGTCGAGCTTGAACGACGGATTCTGCGTTTTGATGTGGGCCTCCACGTCAAACACATTATCGGCCAGCGACTGGTCGTGGGCGGAGTTGGCGGTCTTTTTGGCCAGCCGGTAATCGAAATACGACGAGACGGTCAGGATAACAATCAGCGGGGTCAGCAAGGCTAGAATCAGGCGCTGCCTGAGCGACAAGGGTTCGCGCCGTTGCAGCGATTCAGTTTTGTGGGGCATCGACCCGATATCCTATGCCACGCACCGTGCGGATAACGATTGTCCCGGCGGCCAGCTTGTGGCGTAATCGCGAGACATGGACTTCGATCGCATTGGGGGTGATGTCCTTGTCCCATCCGGCCAGGGAGTGGACCAGCCTGTCCTTGCTGACGACAGCGGGGGAGGCCATCAGCAGCAATTCGAGGATGGCCCATTCGCGGTTGGTGAGTTCCAGCGGCTCATTGTTCAACGTCACCGTCCGGCTGCTGGTATCGAGGCGCAGCCCGTCGTGGCTGAGACAGGCATCGGTCACCGCATTGGAGCGCCGGATCAGGGCGCGAATTCGGGCGGCCACTTCCGGGAGCCGGTAGGGCTTGGTCATGTAGTCGTCGGCCCCGGCATCCAGCCCACGGATCGTGTCGTCCATGCTGTCGCTGGCGGTCAGGATCAGGGCCGGCATATGGTCGCCCCGGGCGCGCAGCTGGCGGATGAAATGCAGCCCATCCGCCTTGGGCAGCGCGATATCGACCAGTGCGATATCAAAGCGCTCACCCTGCACACAGAGGTCGGCTTCCTCGGCGCTGCCGGCGACGTCGACCGTGTAGCCGAGTTGCTGCAGACCTTGCTTCAGGCCGTGGGCGACCAGCTCGTCATCTTCAACAATCAATATCCGCATACGTTTTTATGCCGGCCTAGTTCTCAACAGCCTCGCTGGGTTCGTGGCCGCCTTCGGGTTCCTTGTGGGCAATTCCATAATGGCAATCGATACAGGTTCGTTCACCAGAGGCCAGTTTCTGGTGTTGCTTCTGGGCCGTTTTGCCCTGCTTTTCCGGATCCATTGCCTTGGTGTCATGGCATTGTCGACATTCCTTCGAGTCCGTCTCCTTCATGCGCTTCCAGACCCGCTTGGCCAGATCAAGACGATGTGCCTCGAATTTTTCCTTGGTATCGATCGTGCCAAGTACGTGGTGAAGGACATCGTTGGATGCCTTGATCTTGCGAATCGTCGTTCCGATCAGGTCATGCGGTACGTGGCAGTCTGAACAAATGGCCTTGACGCCCGTCCTGTTCCTGGCGTGGATCGTTTCTTTGTATTCTTCGAAGTTATTGTCCTTCATTTCATGGCACGAAATGCAGAATTCGACGGTATTGGTCTGATCCACCGCATATTTTCCGCCAGCGAAAACCAGGCCGCCCAGCAACAGCACGGCGAGGGTGCCCCAGCGCAAAATCGATTTTGCCTTTGAATGCGATCCATCCGTATTGGTCATTGCGTACTCCACTTTTCAGAATGGGGCGGATCATTGCAGCATCAAGCTTGCGAATGCCTGACGACTATTTGTATGTATTCGTCAGGCATTCGCAAGCTTCGATGATCGAGAATCGCCGCTATTGATCAAAAGGTGAGGAAAATCATGAGCATCTTGAATGCACTACCCAGAGAAATCCGGCAGCATCCAGGCTTCGGTCGCATTGCAGCGTTGATCGGTGGCGGAGTCATGCTTGCGCTGTCGATGTCCCCGGCCCAGGCCGTTCCCAGCTACGCGCGGCAGACCGGCTCGGAATGTGCGGCTTGTCACGTCGGCGGCTTTGGCCCGCAACTGACGCCGTATGGCATCCGATTCAAGATCGGTGGCTATACCGATACCGATGGCAAGGGTGGAAAAATCCCGCTGTCGGCCATGATGGTGGTGAACGCCACGCACAACGCGAAAGATGTGCCGGCCACCGATAAGCCGACCAACTTTGACACCAACGACAATCTGGCCATGCAGGAGGCTTCGGTATTTGTTGCCGGCCGCCTGGCTGACAATTTCGGCTCGTTTACCCAGATTACCTACTCCGGTGTGGACCGGAAATTCGTCATGGATCAGGCTGACCTGCGCTACGCCCGCAGCTTGAAGCTGGGCGACAAGGAAATGACGGTGGGTGTTTCGCTGAACAGCAATCCGACCCTGACCGATCCGTTCAATACGCTGGGTCAATGGCGCTTCCCGTACACCTCGTCAGACTTCAACGCCGGCTTCGGTCCGATGGCGCCCATGGTTGAAAGTCTGGGCGGTGGTGTGATGGGCCTGAACGCCTATGCTTTCTACGATGACAGCATCTATGCCGAACTCGGCCTGTACACCAACCTGTCCAAGAATACCATTCGCATCTTCAATACCGATGATCTGGGCAAGTTCAAGGGTGTCGGCACTTACGGCCGCGTTGCCTATTTCAAGGATCGCAAGCGCGACAACTTCTCGATTGGCCTGCTTGGATTCAGTGCTGACATCCAGCCGGACCGCACCGAACTGGGCGTTGCCGACAAGTATCGCGATCTGGGTATCGACGCCTCTTATCAATACCTCGGCAATCGCAAGCATATCTTCACCGCCAACGCGAGCTATGTGAAGGAATGGCAGCGTCTGGACTTCTCGGATCCGGGTGCCGAGCACAACAGCATCAACCAGCTGCGTGTCGCCGGTTCATACCACTACGACCAGACCTGGGGCGGTACGCTGGGCTTGTTCGACATGCGCGGCAAGAGCAACGCCGGCCTCTACACCAGCGACACCAATGGTGATGGCACAGGTTCGCCTACCGGCTCGATCAATGGCCGTCCGAATACCTCGGGTTATATCCTGCAGGCTGACTGGACGCCCTGGGGCAAGGAAGGTTCGTGGGGTGGCGGCTGGGCCAATGTTCGTCTCGGCATCCAATACACCGGCTACACCCGCTTCATGGGCGGCTCCACCTATCTGGATAGCGAAGGCAATGAGCGTCGTGCCCATGACAACAACACCACTATGCTGTTCCTCTGGACTTCAATTTAAGCTTTAAGCGCATCCCATGAAAAAACATCAAATCAGTTTTGTTTTCGGTCTGGCTTCCGTACTGGTCGTTGCCCAAGCCTGGGCGGCCGGAGATGCCAAGAAGGGCGCCGACGTCTTCGCAGAAGAATGCGGGGATTGTCACAGTGCGGTCGCTGGCAAGCAGAAAAAAGCCCCCAGTCTGCACGGCGTTTTCGGCCGCAAGGCAGGGACGGTGGCTGAATTCTCAGGCTATTCCGAACCCATGAAGCAAAGTGGAATCACCTGGAGTCCGGAGAAGGTCGACGCCTACATTACCCACCCGAAGAAGGTCGTTCCGGCCGGCAAGATGAAGTACGACGGCTTGGACGATGCTGCAGCGCGGGCTGACGTGATTGCCTACCTGATGTCGCTCAAGTAAAGCCAGCTCAGGCAGTAGTTCTGCCTGAAAAGCCCTGATCGGCCGCGTGCCGGTCAGGGCTTTTTTCATTTGTGTGCGCTGAGAACTCACCAGAAGACGCTTCGCACGGCTTTCTTGCTGCGCTAGCTGAGTGCCGCGGTCAACTGGAAAAAAAGCCGAAAATCGAAAATCAGGGTTTTGCCGGCTACTTGGGCCGGACTGTGTTCAATTTTGCTGCCGACTGCTCAATTTTTGCTCGCAGTGAGCCGGAAATCATCAGCTTGTCAGGCCGATCCGTCATGTTTTGCGGGGGGCAAGCCGGCCTTGGTCATGGCGCATTTATTGCGGTGATAAGGCAAATACAGTGCAGGGCGATCAGCCAATGATGCCCTGTCATGACCGGAAACCTCCTAACTCAGCGAGATCAGCATGACGCAGTCCACCACCGGCGGAGAGCATCCACCTTTTAACGTGATTGGCCCGGATGCCAATCTTCATCAGGTCGTCATCGTGGGTGGCGGCGCGGGGGGGCTGGAGCTGGCAACCCGGCTCGGCGATCAGCTCGGCAAGAAGGGCAAGGCGGCGATCACCTTGATCGAACGTTCGCGAACCCATTTCTGGAAGCCGCATCTGCACGAGATTGCGGCCGGCAGCATGGACCTCGCAACCTACGAGCTGAACCACCTGGCGCAGTCCTACTGGCATGGCTATCGTTACCGCTTCGGCGAGGTGGTGGCCATCGACCGTGCGAAGCGGCAAGTGATCACGGCGCCTTATATCGATGAGCAGGGTGAAGAAGTTATTTCGCCGCGGGTGTTTCGTTACGATACCCTGGTCATCGCCATCGGCAGCCTGACCAACGATTTTGGCGTGCCGGGTGTCAAGGAGCACGCCATTGCTCTGGAGACGCCGGAGCAGGCACAGCGCTTCCATCGGCGCATGGTCAATGCCTGTATCCGTGCGCATGCACAGCGTGAGGAGCATCGCCCCGGCCAGCTGACGGTGGCCATCATCGGCGCTGGCGCCACGGGGGTGGAACTGGCGGCCGAGCTGCACAACATGGCCCGGGCGCTGGTTTCCTACGGACTGGACCGGATCAATCCGGGTGAAGATGTCCGCATTATTCTGATTGAGGCAGCGCCACGCGTCTTGCCGGCCGTGCCGGAACGCGTGTCGCTGGCGGCCATGCGTCTGCTGGCCAAGATCGGCGTCGAGGTCAAAACGCAGGCGACGGTGGCCGAGGTCATGGCAGATGGTTTGCGACTGGCTTCCGGCGAAGTGATTCCGGCTGAACTGGTGGTCTGGGCTGCCGGCGTCAAGGCACCTGAAATGCTGAAGGATTTTGGCGGCCTGGAAAGCAACCGGATCAATCAGCTGGTCGTCCTGCCGACCTTGCAGACGACGCGCGATGAAAACATTTTTGCGCTCGGCGATTGCGCGGCCTGTCAATGGATCGGTAAGGCGGAAGGTACCCTGGTGCCGCCCCGTGCCCAGGCTGCCCATCAGCAGGCAAACCACATCTTTGCCCAGATCGGCGCCCGGCTGGCCGGTCGACCGCTCAAGCCCTGGCGCTACCGCGATTTCGGTTCGCTGGTTTCGCTCGGCCGTTATTCAACGGTCGGCAATCTGATGGGTGGGTTGGTCGGCGGCAATCTGTGGGTTGAAGGCTTGTTCGCCCGGCTGATGTACACCTCCCTCTACAAATTGCATGAGCTGGCCTTGCATGGATTCGTCAAGGTGGCGCTGGATACCCTGGCCCGCCTGATTACGCGTCGGACGGAGCCGCACGTCAAGCTCCATTAGGCGATCCCGCGGTCAACTGGAAAAAACGTCCAAAATCGAAATCAGGTCCGGACTGGCCGCTTGGCGAGCTTGCGCTGCAGGGTTCGCCGATGCATCTTCAGGGCGCGGGCGGTGGCGGAGATGTTGCCGTCGTTTTCGTTAAGTACGCGCTGGATATGTTCCCACTCCAGCCGGTCGACTGACAGCGGTTCATCGGATGCAGCGATGTCGACATCCGGAGGGCCGTCATCCTCGAAGGCGTTGAGGATGGCTTCGATTTCGACCGGCTTGGCCAGGTATTGGATGGCGCCCAGCTTGACCGCGTCGACGGCGGTGGTAATGCTGGCATAACCGGTCAGCACAACGATCCGGCAATCGGGGTTGATGGCCAGCAGTTGCGGGATCAGGGCCAGTCCGGAGCTGCCATTCAAGTTGAGATCGAGTACGACGCGGCTGACTTGCCTGTCGTGCGCCGCTTGCAGCGCTGTAACGGCGTCGAGTGCACCGAAGGCTGGCTGGCCGCGACGTTCCAGCGTGCGAACCAGAATGGCGTTGAAACTCGGGTCGTCGTCGATGACCAGCATCGGTTCATTCATGGCTGTATCCGGGGCAATTCGATACGGGCGAGCGCGCCGCCTTCTTCAGGGTTGGCGAGGGTCAGCGTGCCGCCAAGCTGTTCGATGGCGCTGCGTGTCAGCATCAGGCCGACGCCGCTACCGTGCTCGTGAGCAGGAAAACTGGTTTGGCCGCCCAGCGCCAGTACGTCCGGCGGAAAACCTGGGCCGCGGTCACGGATGTCGATGCAGACAATGTCGCTTGCCCACGCTAGGCGTACTTCCAGCGGTGTTGTCGTGGCATTGGCGGCGTTATTCAGCAGATTGAGCACGGCCTGTTCCAGCCGAGGGTCGGCAAGGATTTCGGGTGCTTGACCGTCGCTGGCCACAATCAGCCGACTGCCGGCCTGCGGTCGTGCCGCGTGCCAGTTATGGCGCAGGTGTTCGAGCCAGCGGTCGACTGATTGCAATGGTGTATTTTCAAGCCGTTCGGCACCGGCGCGGCGCGACAGGCCGGTGATGATTTCCTTGCAAACGCTGATTTGCTGGCGGAGCAGGGCGATATCCTGACGAACCGGATCGCTCAGGCTGGTGTCGTTGGCCAGTTCGCCGGCGAGCAGGGACATGGTGCCGAGCGGCGTGCCCAGTTCGTGCGCGGCGCCGGCGGCGAGCGTACCCATGGCCATGATCCTTTCGTCGCGCAAGGCTTGTTCGCGGGCAGTGGCCAGTTCGGCATCGCGTTGGCGAATGATCCGGGTCGTGCGCACGATGATCCAGCCGATCATCACCGCCGAGATGACGAAAATCAGCCACATGCCGCCCAGATGCAGGCGGGTGGCGCGCGTTGCATCGGCCATGGCCAGCGGCAGATAATAGACCATCAGCAGCGAATAAGTGGCAATAGCGCTGGCGGTAATAATGGCCACGCAGCGCGCCGGCAGGGTCAGCGCGGCAATCGCAACGGGGGGCAGAAGCAGTGAAACGAGCGGGTTTGCTGCACCGCCGCTGAGGAAAACCAAGGCACCCAGCACACCGATGTCGAACAGCAGATGACTGAATAATTCGCCAGCCGTGGCAGTCCTCGATCTGGCGACCCGAAATTGCGCGTAGGCATTGAAAACTCCGGCGATGGCGATGATGCCCAGCAATGGTACCTGGGGTACCGGAATCTCCAGCAGGCCTGGTCCGATCATGATGAGTTGTGCCAGCAAAGCCAGTACTACCCATCGTCCACCGACCAGACGGCGCAGATTGGCCAGGTGGTCCGCATTCTCGATCAGGCAGGGGGCAAGTAGCATGGAGCGAATTATGCGTGATTTGTGTCAATTTTCAGATGTGCGATGGATGCGACAATTTGCCGCATCGTTATCAGGAGTCGCTTTGCATGCTGAATTTTCTGCGCTTTTCGCTTTGTGCCGTCGCGCTGGCTACGAGCTATCCAGCTGCTGCGGTCGACCTGGAAAAAGGCAAGGAAATCAATGGTACCTGTGCCGCATGCCACAGCGATAACGGCCAGGGGGGCAAGCGAGGCGAATACCCGCGTATCGCTGGCCAGCAGGTCAAATACATCGAAAGTCAGCTGAAAAGCTTTCGGGCGCGCACTCGGGTGAATATCCCGATGTTTCCCTATACGCAGGAGCGCGAATTATCGGATGCTGATATCAAGGACATTGCGGCCTATCTGAACGGGATCGAACTCGATACAAAAATGCCGACCTATACCGGCACCGAGGATGCGCTGACCAAGCTTCGAATGGCTGAAAAGGTGATGATCATTCCGCGTGTCGAGGGTGATCTGGTCAATGGTGAGAGGATTTTCCAGAAGCAGTGTGCCGCCTGTCATGGCAAGACCGGCCGCGGTCGTGGCATGTTCCCGATGCTGCTCGGGCAATACACGAACTATTTGCAGCGTCAGGTTGATCTCTACCTGAAGGGTGATCGGCCGCATGACGAAGAAGGCACGGTCGGCCTGTTGAATGCACTCAAGCCGCAGGATATTCAGGACATCCTGGCTTATCTCACCTCAATACAGGGGCCGAAAGAATGAAACGTTTCATCATGTCGCTGCTCGCCTTGTTGACGGTTGGTTGTGTTTGGGCACACGGCCATGCCGGGCCAATCGACGACAGCATGCCGGATGCCCAGCGAATTCGTTTTTGCGAACGTGTTCGCGACCATGCCTTGCAGACTTTCTACAATCGCGAACGTGGCCAACCGATGAAGTTGTTTGAAGAAGACGGCGGCGACGGGGCTCGCATCACCAACCACATCATCCGTCGCATTTATGCCGAGCCGCAGATTTCCAGTCCGAAGAAGGCTGAAACCTTTGGGCGGGCTACCTGCAATGAAATGATGGGAACAAAGGCAATTTCAGAGTAGGAACGGGATAAACCGCTTGGTGCCCTGCATGTAGTCGGCGTAAGGCGCACCGAAGTAGGCAAGGCACTCCTGCTCGTCAGCTTTTGCCGTCAGCCACAGAAACAGCGTAGCCAGCCCGGCGATAAAGGTGCCGATCAGGCTGGGGTCCTGAAAGAAAGCACCCCAGGCCAATGCCAGCAGCGAGGCGTACATCGGATGGCGGATGTAGCCAAAAATGCCGTGTGAAACGACTTGGGTGGTCTTCTCGAATTCGTAGAACGAGCCATCGTCGCGCTTGGCACTGGCTGCACCATGGCGGCGCAAGGTTCGCGTGCCTTCGGCGACCAGGAAAATACTCAGCAGCATCAGCATCCACGAAGTGAACTGGTGGGGCGAATAGGGATCGTCACCCCAGACGCCGTGATTCAGCACGACCAGCCCGAGAATGGCCTCCCAGGCGAAGAAGCGATAAAAGCCGTGGCTGCCCGGCTTGCGCAGCGGTTTTCTTGACAGCCAGACAACAACAGCGGTGCCGGCCAGTAACAGGATCAGATCGTTCATGTCAGTCAGTGAATGCGGTGGTCAGGGCAGCAATCATGTAGCCGTGGTCGAGCACCCCGGCACTTTCGCGAATGCTGTGCATGGCCCACATCGGTGAACCGACATCGACGCTGGGAATGCCCAGCCGCGAAGCCACGATGGGGCCGATGGTACTGCCGCAGCCGAGGTCGGTGCGGTGGGCGTATTGCTGACAGGGTACGCCGGCTTTTTCGCAGATGGCCATGAAGCGGGCTGCCGTATCGGCGCTGGTGCTGTAGCGCTGGTTGGCGTTGCTCTTGATGACCGGGCCAGCGTTGACCAGCGCGTGATGGCAGGGTTCGTAGGCCGCGGGGAAGTTCGGATGCCAGCCATGGGCCATGTCAGCGCTGATGAAGAAGCTCTGCGCCAGCATACGGCGCTGGTCTTCGCTGTCCAGCCCGGCGCTGGCGGCCAGTCGGCAGACGACATCGGAAACGAAGCTGCCGCCGGCGCCGGCGGCACTCTCGCTGCCCACCTCTTCGTGGTCGAAGAAAGCGCAAATACAGGTAGCGGCAGGGGCTGGTGTGGCGAGCAGGGCACTCAGCGCAGCGTGACACGAGGCGAGGTTGTCGAGTTGGCTATTGGCAACAAATTCGCGGTCAACGCCCCAGAGGGTGCCTTTCTGCGTGTCGTAGGCGTTCAATTCCCAAGTCAGCAAATCGCCGGGTTCGACGCCGAGCGCGTTGGCGATCGGCTGGCGGAAGCGGGCTTCGGCTTTCGTCCCGTCTTCGGATAGGCCTAGCAGCAAGGGCAGTTCGGTTTGCTTGTTGAATTTCAGACCGTTCTCATTGACCTCGCGATTCATGTGGATGGCCAGGTTGGGCAGACGCAGCAACGGCTCGGTAAAACGAACGAGGCGGGAGGTAAAGCCGCCCGGCGTGCGGACATTGACGCGTCCGGCCAGCGACAGGTCACGGTCGGCAAAGGTAGCGAGAATGGGGCCGCCGTAAACTTCGACGCCAAGCCTTACCATGCCGGCGGCGTCTTCTGCCGGCTTCGGTTTGAGGCGCAGGCCCGGTGAGTCGGTATGCGCGCCAATCAGGCGCAGCCCGGTTTCGGCGGCTGGCTGGTGGCCAACGATGAAGGCGATGATCGAAGCGCCACCGCGGACCACGTAATGGCGGCCGCCGGCTTTCAATGTCCAGCGCTCATGCTCGTGAAGCTGGCTGAAACCCGCTGCGGTTAGCCGCGATTCACAGGTCTGGGCAGCATGCCAGGGGCTGGGGCTGGCATCGATGAAATCGAGCAGGTCGCTGGCTTGGGCGCGGGTGGTATCAGGAATATTCATGGCTAGTCGGATTTGAACAGTTCAAGCAGCAGATTGGCAACCCGCTCATCATAAAGCATGGCGATATGACCGACCGGTGGCAGTTCAACATCACGGGCGCCGGGCAAGCGCTGGTTATCCTGTGGCATGACGTAGTTGTCGTAAGCATTGCGCAGGCTGATGACCGGAATGCTGATTTTTTCGGTCGCCATATCGCGCAGCCATAATGATCCGGGTGTCATCTCCCGTGAGTTCTGGCCCAAGCCGATTTTGCTCAGGAGGCTTCCGGCATGTGGCGTGGCCAGGGTTATCAGGCAGTTGACGCGCTGGGTTCCGTGGCGGGCCAGGTAGGAGCGGCAAATCAGGCCACCCATGCTGTGCCCGACCAGTGTGACTCGTTTGCTGCCGGTTTCGGCGCAGACTTCCTCGATACGCTGATGCAGCAGTGGCACCAGCTTGCCCATGCTGGTATAGGGCGGCACCAGGCTGATCGTGGCGACCGTATGTCCCGCTGCTTCCAGTCGACGGCGGAGCAGCCACCAGACACCGCGGCTGCAGCCGTAGCCATGGACCAGCAGGATGGGGCGTTTGCCGGACGGCAGATGGTCTGCCGGCATCCAGAGGCGCTCAAACGGAATGACGAGGAGGAAGGTGAGCAGAAAGGCAAAGTATTCGTCGACCATGATCCGGAGCCGACCCATGAAACCAAGACTGGGTGCCGGCGACGCGAATTTCATGCCGAAAAACCAGGTTGTGGCATTCATCCAGAAACGCAGTCCGAGCAGGCAATTGATGGCTCCGATGGTGGCTAGCGGCCAGTCGAGGTGCAGGAAGTGTCGGCCGAAGGCCAAGTAGGCAGAAGTTTCCAGTGTGATCCAGATGAACAGCGAAATGGGGACCATGTCAGGTTCAGGCCGTTTCTGCTTCGGTTTTCGGCAGCCAAAGGCAGGCGCCTTTTGAGTCCTTGTCGATCCCGGCCAGCACGCGTTGGTGCTCGAGCTGTTCGTCAGCTGAAGCGCGGCGGACAATCAGCGGCTTGCGCTCACGAACCAGGCCATCTGCATCGAGGTTCGGGCGCGGCGCGGTATCGGGCTCGATCATCAGCGAGTTCTGGCCACGCGTCATGGCCATGAATACGTCGGCCAGCAGTTCAGTGTCGAGCAGTGCGCCGTGCAAGGTACGGCCGGAATTGTCGATTTCGTAGCGTTCGCATAGCGCATCGAGGCTGTTTCGCTTGCCGGGGTGCAGGTCCTTGGCCATGCGCAAGGTATCGATGACGCCATTGCAAACCGTTTCGACGGGCACGCGATCAATGCGGCGCAGTTCGGCATTCAAGAAGCCGATGTCGAATGGTGCGTTGTGGATGACCAGTTCGGCGCCATTGATGAATTCAAGAAACTCGTCGACGATGTCGGCAAATTTCGGCTTGTCGGCGAGGAATTCGAGCGTAATGCCGTGCACCGCCTGGGCGCCGGCATCGATTTCGCGTTCCGGGTTGACGTACTTGTGCAGATGGCGGCCAGTGAAGCGCCGGTTTTCCATTTCAATGCAGGCGACTTCAATGATGCGGTGACCGGAACGCGGGTCGAGGCCTGTGGTTTCGGTATCGAGTACGATCTGTTTCATGCGGCTTCCTTGCGTCCTAGTTCTTCGATGCCGCGATTGGCCAGGGCATCGGCGCGTTCGTTTTCAGGGTGGCCGGCATGACCCTTGACCCATATCCATTCCAGTTTGTGATGCTTGAGCTGGGCATCGAGCAATTGCCAGAGATCGGCATTCTTGACCGGCTTCTTGTCGGCAGTTTTCCAGCCATTTTTCTTCCAGCCGTGAATCCACTCGTTGATGCCCTTCAGCACGTATTGCGAGTCGGTGTAAATCCTGCCGCCGACTGAGCGCTTCAGTGCCTCGATCGCACGGATGGCCGCGGTCAGTTCCATGCGGTTGTTGGTGGTTTCTCTTTCGCCGCCCCAGAGTTCCTTTTCATGCGCACCGACGCGCAAGATCGCTCCCCAGCCACCTGGGCCGGGGTTACCCTTGCAAGCGCCATCGGTAAATATTTCGACAATTTCTTCAGCGGCCATGGCCTTCCTTTTGTGCGATCGGGCGCAGCGCCTTGGCGCGTACCGAGTTATTGCGCCAGTTGGGTGTGATCAGATGCATGCCGTGGACCCGCTTGATGGCGCGCAGCACGTAAACACCACCCGAAAAATTCCACCATCGGTTACCCGCGGTCTCGATGATCTTCCAGCTCTGTACCCATTTGAGCTGCTTGACGGGCGGCACATAGCAGCCCAGGCTGCCGCGGTCGACCTCGAAACCGAGCAATTTTAGCCAATCTTTCAGGCGGTTCATGGAAAGGTAACTTCCATTCCATGGAAACTCGCCGCTGCGGTCGAGTTTCCGCTTTACGCCCCACAGCGATAGTGGGTTGAATCCGATGATGATGACCTGGCCTTCGGGAATCAGGATGCGTTCCACTTCGCGCAATATCTGGTGAGGTTCATCACTGAATTCGAGTACATGCGGCAGCACGACAAGGTCTGTGCTCAGCGAGGCCAGAGGAAGCGCGGCGCAATCACAAACCAGGTCCACGGCACCGTATGCGCCGGCCTTCTGACGTAGTGGAATGCGATTGGCACGCAGGAAATCGCGTTGGGGAAGGCCGATCTGCAAGGCATGAAAACCAAAAATGTCGGCTACGGCGGTATCAATCTGACACTGCTCCCAATCCAGCACGTAGTGGCCGGAATCGGTAGACAGCCAGTCATCGAGCCCTGGAATTGACATTCGGGGCGTTGCGCTCGATAGTTCCGGTATGTTCGAAGTTTCTTTCATTCCCGCGTTCAAGGACAATTACATCTGGCTGCTGACCCAGGGCAAGCGTGCCTTCGTCGTCGATCCTGGCGATGCGGCACCCGTGCGCGCCCGTCTGGAGGCTGAAGGACTGACGCTGGAGGGTATCCTGATTACCCATCACCATGCCGATCATCAGGGCGGCGTCGCCGAGTTGACAGCACAATGGCAAGCCGAGGTCTATGCGCCGTTCAATGAGTCTATCACAGGCTGTACCCGTCCTCTTTCCGGGGGGGAGCGGATTGATGTTATGGGGCAGATCGTTGAGGTAATCGCAGTTCCCGGCCACACACTGGGACATATCGCCTATGTGGCGCCGGGGGCTTTGTTTTGCGGCGATACCCTGTTTGGTGCTGGATGTGGTCGCCTGTTTGAGGGGACGCCGGAGCAGATGTCGGCGTCACTTGACCGTATTGCGGCGTTGCCGGAAGAGACGCTCATCTATTGCGCCCACGAGTACACTGAAATGAACCTGCGTTTCGCGCTGGCCGTCGAACCTGATAATCAGGCTTTGCATGAGCGCGTGGCGAAAGTGGCAGCGCAACGTGCAGCGGGCTTGCCTAGCATTCCATCGTTGTTATGCGAGGAAAAGGCTACGAATCCCTTCCTGCGATGCAGTGAACCTGCCGTGATTGAGGCAGGTTTGAAACATGCCGTCACCATGGTGGAAATTGCTGATCCTGCGGTCAACCGGAAAAAATCGGATATTTTTAAAGCTATTCGCGCCTGGCGGAATAGCTTTTAAGGTTTGGTCTGGCGGATGCGTCCGCTGACTTTTTCCAGTGTATCGAGCACACGAGCCGCATTGAAGGGCTTGATGATGAATGCGCTGGCACCGTTCTGAATGGACTCCTGCACGGTATCCGGGTCGGAGTTGCTGGTGACCATGACGACCTCGATACCTGGGTGGGCGACCTTGATCTCGCACAGTGCTTCGATCCCGTTTTTCTCCGGCATCATGACATCCATGCAGACAATATCCGGTTTCAGGCGCGTAGCCATGTCGATGGCCAACTGGCCATTTCGGGCTTCACCCACGACATCGTATTCCTCTCCGCGCAGCATGCCACGAAGGATGCTGCGCATCATGTCATTGTCGTCGGCGATGATGATCGATATGCGTCTGCGGGCCATATGAATGTCAGTTATGCCGCGTCAGCCCGACATACGCGATCCCGCCCTTCGCGCTTGGCTCGGTAAAGCGCCTTGTCGGCGGCATGGATCAAGTCGTCCGGGGGGTTGTCAAAGCCTGGTGCAGCGGATGCTATACCAATGCTCATCGTGACTCGCCCGCTGGGTGACGAGTCATGCGCGATATTCAACTCGCGGATGGCTTGGCGAATTTTTTCGGCCACCATGAGCGCGCCACCTATCGTTGTCTCCGGCAGGACGACGACGAATTCTTCGCCGCCATAGCGAGCTACCATGTCGGAGGGGCGTTCGGTATTCACACTGATGGCGGTTGCCACCTTGCGCAGGCAGTCGTCGCCGGCCTGGTGGCCGTAGGTGTCATTGAACAGTTTGAAAAAATCGACGTCGCACATGAGCATGGCGATGCTGTTCGAGTGCCGGCGCGCCCGCCGCCATTCCAAGGCCATTGTTTCGTCGAAGAAACGCCGATTGGCAACACCGGTCAGGCCATCACTGGATGAAATGCGTACCAGTTTCTGATTGGCCGCATCCAGCTTTCGCGTGAGCGCCAGCAGTGATGAGCGCATCAGTACGAGACGTTGCATGGCCCGGATTTTGGCGCCTAGAACAATTTCACTGATTGGTTTGAGCAGATAGTCATCACCGCCGGCAGCAATGCCTTTTTCGATGCTGGCATCATCGCTGAGGGATGAAAGGAAGATGATCGGTGTCCACTCGCCCGGTTTCTCCATGGCCCTGATGCGCTGAGCGACCACGAAACCGTCAATGTCTGGAAGAACCACATCGAGCAAGACCATATCCGGTCGCATCCGGGCGAAAGTTTCCAGCGCAGCTTCGCCTGTTTCAGCAGGCAAGACTGATGCGCCAAATCTTTCAACGTGCTGAGTCAGCAGAAGGCGGTTGGCGCGGCTGTCTTCAACGACGAGAATTTTCATTGGATTGGTCTAGGTTCTGTCAGCGCAGTCTAACGGCAATAGTGCTTGAAGAAAACGAGTGCGGAAATCGCAATACCGATCGTTCCTGCGCCCCAGCCGACGCCCCAGCGTAGAGATTTTTTTGCCTGATGGTGGGCATTGTGTTGTTTGAATTCAAAATATTGTTGAAATTCTCCGAGCGTCAGTACGGCCGCGAACAGGAAGAAAATCATCCCGCAGAACATGAAAATGATGATGCTGTTGGTCAATTCGCGGCAAGCGCCCGCTGTGCGATGAAGGAACAGGAGCAGGGCGTCGGTACGAAAAGCGAAGCTGCTGATTAGATAGGCCAGTCCGGCAAAAACGCTGATCAGGCCAAGGATCAGCCAAGTTTGCCAGCGCTTGAGTTGCGCTATGGCGCTATGAATGTCGTCAAGGATCCAATTCATGTATTTCTGCTGATATTTATACCGTGCCGGTGTGCTAAATTTCGCCGATATTAAGCAAGAAAGATAGACAGAATATCATGGCAGACTCAACAGCAAACAATTCAACAACAATGTCACGCTTGGCTGACGGTCTGAAATCACCTCGTGTCTTGCGAATCGGCAAATGGCTGTTTGGAATCCTTCTGGTTTTCGGCTTGCTTGGCTATTTTGCGGCACCGCCACTGCTTAAATCTGTTTTACAGAAACAACTTTCGGCCCAATTGCATCGCGATGTCAGCATCGAAAAAATCGCGATCAATCCATTTGGGTTGTCGGCAAAGGTCAATGGTTTTTCGATCAAGGCCGATGGTGGAAAAGAAGTTGCCGGCTTTGATGAATTCTTCGTTGATCTGTCATCGGCTTCCATTTTCAAGTTTGCAGCCGTGGTGGACGAGGTGCGTCTGCAGGGCTTGCGAATTGCTGTAGCCCGTCTTGCCGACGGGCGCTATGACATTTCAGATCTGCTGGATGAATGGATGAAGCCCAAGGATGAGCCGGAAAAGGAGACGCCGCGCTTTTCTGTGAATAACATCCAGCTTATCAACGCCAAGGTTGTGTTTGACGACCAGCCCAAGGGCAAGGTGCATACGATCAGCGATATCAATCTGGCATTGCCATTCGTATCCAGCTTGCCCTATCAAACCGAGATACTGGTCAATCCCTCATTTTCGGCCAATATCAACGGTTCGCCACTGGCGCTGACAGGTGATAGCAAACCGTTCTCGGAAACTCGAGAAAGCAAGCTTGATCTCGATCTCGATCGCTTCGATCTGGCGGGGCTTCAGCCCTATTTGCCCGATTCGCTGCCGTTCAAACTGAAGGCGGGAACTCTGGACTCCGAGCTCAAGGTGATGTTCAAGGAGCTGCCCGACAAGGTGTATTCGGTTGCGGTGATCGGCAGCGCCCATGTCTCCGGAATTTCTCTGGCTGAAAGCCAGGGGCAACCGTTGGCCAGTTGGAAACGACTGGATGTCGATCTCGACAATGCCGATCCGATCAACCGAAAAGTAGTGGTCAAACGTATCGGGCTGGATGGTCTGGAGGTCTATCTGGCGGTCAATCGGCAGGGTGAATTCAATGTGATGCGCGTGGCAGATCAATTGTCCAAGCCTTCTCCCGGCGTGCCAGCGCCAAAACCCGAGGCAGGCAAGCCGTTCGAGTGGTCGCTGGGTGAATTTTCGCTGACCAATGGCTTGATACATTGGCAGGATGAATCCAACGCGACGCCAACAGTGGGTGAAGTGCGCAATCTGCAGCTAAATGTTGGCAAGGTGGATGGCAAGCTCACGGACCCGATCGAAATTGGTGAAGTGAGCTATCAGATCGATCTTGGTGATCGCTTCCGCGTCGAGAAAATGGCCTTCAAGGGAATCAGTGTCGACCTGCCGGCACATCGTCTTGACATCGCGGAGGTGACCAATTCCGGTACCCGTGCCCGCATGCTGCGAAACAAGGCCGGGAAGATCGAATGGGTAAGTTCGCCCATACTCAAGACGATTCGGGCAACCGATGCCAAAGCCAAGGATGAAAAGCCCTGGATAGGCAAGGTAGGCAAGCTCGCAGTGGATGACCTCGGCTTCCGTTTCGAGGATCAGTTTCTCCGGCCTGCAGCCGTGCAGGAAATTGAAGGCTTGAGTCTGCAAGCCGAGGGGCTGACCAACGAGCCGAACAAGAAGGGCAAGATTGCCCTGAAGAGCCGGATCAATAAAAAAGGTAGCCTGAGTGTCGATGGCAGCTTGCAGATTTATCCGCTTGATGTGGCTGTCAAGCTTGAAACCGCGGCGATTTCGTTGCTGCCGATAGAACCATATTTCGGTCAGTTCCTGAATATTGCGTTGACCCGCGGCCAGGCATCGAACAAGGGCGAGGCCACAGCCAAGTTCGATAACGTTGGCTTCAAGGCTGGCTACAAGGGTTCATTCACGCTAGGTGACTTCGTCGCGGTCGACAAGCTGAACAGTGCCGATTTCCTCAAATGGAAGTCACTGTATTTTGGTGGCATTGATTTCCGCCTGGAGCCTATGGCGATCAATGTTGGTGAAATTGCGCTGACCGATTATTTCTCCCGTCTGATCCTGAACAAGGATGGGAAGCTGAACGTGGCGGATATCATCAAGAAGCCGGAGGGAGAGGCGGCGTCGACAAAGAAGGAAGAGGCCAAGGTAGATACGAAGATGGCTGGCAAGGATACCGCACCGGCCAAGCCACCCTTGCCAATCAAGATTGGCAAGATTACCTTGCAGAACGGGACGGTCAATTTTTCGGATCTTTTTGTCAAACCCAATTATTCGGTCAATCTGACCAAACTTGGCGGGCGAATCAGCGGACTTTCTTCTGCTGCCGATTCGGTGGCTGACATGGAATTGCGTGGCAAGTACGCTACTTCGTCACCCGTGCAAATTGTGGCCAAGCTGAATCCGCTGGCAGCCAAGTCTTATCTGGATTTGAAGGCCGATATCACGGGCGTCGATATGGTTGGTTTTTCACCGTACTCCGGTAAATATGCTGGTTATGCCATTGACAAGGGAAAGCTGTCTTTGAGTGTGGCCTACAAGCTGGAAAACAACCAATTGCAAGCGGAAAACAAGCTGTTCATTGATCAGTTTACCTTCGGTGACAAGGTTGAAAGTGCGGATGCCACAAAATTGCCGGTGAATCTGGCGATTTCCTTGCTCAAGAACAACCGTGGCGAGATTGACCTGGCCTTGCCCATTTCCGGTTCGCTCGATGACCCGCAATTCTCGATCGGTGGGTTGATCATCAAGGTGATCGTCAATCTCTTCGTCAAGGCCGTGACTTCTCCATTTGCGCTTCTGGGATCGATGGTCGGTGGTGGAGAGGAATTGTCGAACGTGGAATTTGCTGCTGGTCGTGCCACGCTCAATGATGAAACGACCAAAAAGCTCGAGGCGCTGGCTAAAGCATTGAACGAGCGCAATACGCTGAAGCTGGAAATTACTGGCCGTGCCGATCCGGAGACCGACAAGGAAGGTATCAAGCGCCTGGCGATTGAACGGGCGATGAAAGCGGAAAAGCTGAAGGATATGAAGAAGGCAGGCGAAGGAAAGTCGCTGGATGAGATCGATATTTCACCTGAAGAAACAAAGACCTACATGAAACGCGCCTACAAGGAAGCGAAGTTTCCGAAGCCGCGCAATTTGGTCGGTATGCAAAAGGACCTGCCGGTTGAAGAAATGGAAAAGCTGATGATGACGAATCTGCCTGCAACGGACGATGACATCAAGGATTTGGCCACACGTCGGGCAGAGGTGGTTCAGAATTGGTTGACCGAGCAGGGCAAGGTCGCGCCGGCACGAGTCTTCCTGCTGCCGGCCAAGCTTGGTGCGGCTGACAAAGGCAAGGGAAACCGCGCCGAATTCTCGCTAAGGTGAGGTCGAGTTGAGCGCTACGATGGGGCTGGCCCTGGTGGTTGGCGTGGTGGTGGTCATCCTGTTACAGGTGGTCTTGCTGCTGCGTGGCAACAGGCGCCCTGACGACGAACGGCAAGCCCAGGCGCAACTGCAGGCTCAGGAAAAGGGTTTGATGCGCCTGGAGCATGAACTGCGTGAGGAGTTGGCCCGCAGTCGCCGCGAAGTCTCCGAAGACGCTTTTCGGGATCGCGAGGAGCGGGCGCACTCGTCCAGTCTGTTGAGCCAAGTGGTGACCACTCAGGTTACTCAGTCGGCTGCATTACAGGCCGAACGGCTGGAAGCCTTTGCGCGTGAGCTGAGCCGTTTCTCACTGGGTCTCGACGAGCGCTTTGAACATTTGAAAATTGCGGTGGAAACCCGGTTGACCGCGATACAAGCCGACAATGCGGCAAAGCTGGAAGAAATGCGGCGGACGGTCGATGAAAAGCTGCATGCGACGTTGGAGCAGCGGCTTGGTGAGTCCTTCAAGTTGGTTAGCGACCGTTTGGAGCAAGTGCATCGCGGCCTTGGTGAAATGCAGACGCTGGCGGCGGGTGTCGGCGATCTCAAGCGCGTCCTGTCCAATGTAAAAACGCGCGGTACCTGGGGAGAAGTGCAGTTGTCTGCCTTGCTGGAACAACTACTGACCGCTGACCAGTTTGGCAGCAACGTCGCGACCAAGCCGGGCAGCAATGAGCGGGTAGATTTCGCCATTCGCCTGCCGGGCAAGGGCGATGGTGCTGTGGTGTGGCTGCCGATTGACGCTAAATATCCGATTGAGGATTACCAGCGCTTGCTCGACGCACAGGAACGCGGCGATCCGGCGGCTGTTGAAGAGGCGTCAAGGGCCATCGAAACACGCCTCAAAAACGAGGCGAAAAGCATCCATGAAAAATATGTCTCACCACCACACACGACTGATTTTGCCTTGCTCTACCTGCCGCTGGAGGGGCTCTATGCGGAGGCCCTCCGTCGTCCGGGTTTGGGCGAAACGCTGCAGCGCGAGTGGCGGGTCAGCCTGACCGGACCGACGACGCTGGCGGCCATGTTGAACAGTCTGCAGATGGGCTTTCGCACGCTGGCCATTGAACAGCGTTCGGCCGAAGTATGGGCCGTGCTCGGTGCGGTGAAAACCGAGTTTGGCAAATTTGGCGAGGCGCTGGCCCATACCCGGAAAAAACTGGAGGAGGCGAGCAACAGCATCAGCAAGGCAGAAACCCGGACCCGCCAACTTTCTCGGCGGCTAAAGGAGGTCGAGGCGCTACCTGTGGCAGACTCGGAACAATTGATCGGCATGGTGGATTTCGATGGCGAAGACGAGTGAACTGGAAGCCGCCTACCAGGCGACGACTTACCGGGTATTCTTGCCCAGCGGTATTTGCGATCTACGCATCGGTGAGCCTTGTGAAGCCTTGCGGTGCTGGCTGGAAACGGCGGATTGCAATGAGTTTGCACTGATCACGGCGCACAATCCGGGAAGCATGCCCACTGACGAAGCTACCAATGCCGAGCGCCAGTCGCAGTTGGAGTGTGAGTTGCTGGAAGGTAATTACGAGCCCTATGCCGCACAGCACATATCCGATGCCGATTTGTGGCCGGATGAGGAAAGCTGCTTCGTGCCGGATATTTCGACCGAAGATGCGTGTGCGCTGGCTGCTGACTACGGGCAGAATGCGCTGGTCCGCGGCGGCCCCGATGCCGTTCCGCATCTGGTGTGGGTAGAAGAAACCGAAAAATGAGCAAACATATCGGCCGGTTCGAGCTTCGCGGGGAATTGGGGCGCGGCGCACAGAGTATCGTGTATCTTGGTTTTGATCCGCAATTGCAGCGTGAAATCGCCATCAAGACCTTGCACTTCGCCCACCCCGATCCGATTCAGAATCGCGCACTGCTGGATGAGGCGCGGACGGTCGGCAAAATGCGTCATCCCAGTATCGTGCCGATTTTCGAGGCCGGTGAGCAGGACGGCGATCTGTATCTGGTCTTTGAATACGTGCCGGGCAAGAACCTCGCCGAGTTTCTGCGGCAAAGTGACGCCTTGCCGCCGATCAAGGCGGTTTCAATATTGCGGCCGATTCTCGATGCCGTTGCGTACGCCCATGCACAGGGCATCATCCATCGCGATCTTAAGCCTTCGAATATACTGCTCGACGATGACGGAACCCCGCGTGTCATGGATTTTGGTATTGCGACCAGGGTTAAAGGTGCCAGCGAAGCGGCCGATCGCATCACCGGGACGCCTGCCTACATGGCGCCGGAATATATTCTGCGGCGTGAAATCAGTGAGTGTTCCGATGTTTTCTCGGCCGGATTGATCCTCTTCGAGATGTTGACCGGGCAGCGTGCCATCGTCGCTGAAAGCGTCACGGCGATTCTGCAAAAGTTGGTCAGGGAGGATATCAAATTGCCGCAGGAAGCTGCGGTGGATGAGCATCTGAGCAGCATCCTGCACAAGGCGATCGCGCGCGATCCTTCCGTGCGCTATCAAAATATGGCGCAATTTGGCGAGGCGCTGGACAAGTATCTCGATCCGGACGAAGACGCGTTGCCAAGCGGTGGCCGGCAGGCAACCCTCGATTTCCTGTTGCGGCGCATGCGCCACAAAAGCGATTTTCCAGCCTTGTCGGAGTCGGTCAGTGCGATCAACAAGATCGCCAACAGTGAGACGGAGAGTATCGGCAAACTGTCCAACACCATCCTCAAGGATTTTGCGCTGACCAACAAACTGTTGCGCCTGGTGAATTCGGCCTATTTCCGGCCGGCCGGTGGCGGCAACATCAGCACAGTATCGCGGGCCGTGATCGTGCTTGGCTTCGAGGCCGTGCGTAACATTGCGATAACCGTGCTGCTCTTTGAACATCTCCAGAACAAGGGCAATGCCACTCAGTTGAAAGAGGATTTTCTGCGGGCCAACCTGGCCGGTGTGCTGGCCAAGGATATTGGTGCTGCGGCGAAGATGCGCGATCTGGAGCAGTCATTCATCTGCTCGTTGTTTCATAGTCTGGGCCGCTTGCTGTCGCAATTTTACTTTCCCGAGGAAGCGGACGAGATTCGGCGCGTAATGGCGCAGAAGAATTGCGCCGAGGATGGCGCCGCCATGCAGGTGTTGGGCATTACCTTCGAGGAAATGGGAATTGCCATTGCCCGCCAATGGGGCTTCCCGCCACTGATCGTCAGTTCGATGCGGAAATTGCCTTCCGGTCCGGTCCGCAAGGCTGTTCAGCAGGAAGACCGGCTGCGTGTGCTGTCAGGGTTTTCGAATGAACTGTGCGATGTCATCGCACAGGCCACGCCCGAAGCGCGTGAGCGTGAATTGAAAAAATCGATGGCGCGGTTTGCCGATGCGGTGGCGCTGGACCAGAAGGAGCTCCTCCAGACCGTGCAGCGGGCGGTTGAGGAAGTGGCGGATTTCGCTCGCATCATTCACCTTAATTTGCCGCAGACGACGTTTGGTAAACAGATGCGTTTGTTTGCCAATGCCGGCAATGACGAGAATGCTGCGGTCGACGGGAAAAAACAGGCAAATTCGGAAGATGGCACCTTGCTCGGCGAGAGCGATCCGCTGAGCGGCGTTGACGGTGGTGCCGGTGCGCAACCGGTGGATGCCCAGTCGGTGCTGACGGCAGGGATTCAGGACATCAGCAACACGCTGATTGACGGCTTCCAGTTGAACGACATTCTGCGCATCATCCTTGAAACGATGTACCGGGCAATGGGTTTCAAGCGAGTCGTACTCTGTATCCGCGATGCCAAGGCCGGCGTCATGCAGGGGCGTTTCGGGTTCGGGCCGGACGCCAATGAGGTTGCCAAGGCATTCCGGTTTCCCCTGAGTTTCACGCCGGATATCTTTCATGCGGCAACCTCCAAGGGCGTTGATCTCATGATCAGCGATATCAACGATCCAAAAATTGCCAGCCGGATTCCTGACTGGTATCGCAAGGCCGTTTCGGCCCAGTCATTCGTGCTCTTTCCGCTGAATATCAAGGGAAGTTCGGTGGCGCTGATCTATGCCGACCGCGACGAGCCGGGGGGGATTTCGATTCCGGAAAAAGAACTTCAGTTGCTGCGCACGCTGCGTAATCAAGCCATCCTGGCCATCAAGCAGGGCTCCTGATTACTTGCTGTGCAGAATGGAAAATGCCCGCATTTGGCGGGCATTTTCCAATTATGTCATCCGGTAAGCGATTACCAGAGATGCCACCAAGCTGTCTTGCGGGTCAGTCCGTCCTTGTAGAAATGGCTGTCCGGGAAATTTTTTCTCATCACGCGATCGGCATCGTCACGCAGGTCATTCATTTCCATTTTATCGTAGGCCGTGACCAGTACGAACATGGCTTCTTCGATGGCTGGTGCATGCGGGTAGGTCTTGATGGCGAACTGAGCACGGTTGGCGGCGGCAACGTAGGCACCGCGCCTGATGTAGTAGCGGGCAACGTGTACTTCCAGCGAGGCCAACGCGTTGATCAGGTAATTCATGCGCAGTCGGGCATCCGGCGCGTATTTGCTGTCCGGAAAGCGGGTGACCAGTTCCTTGAAGGCGTCGAAAGACTCTTTGGCGGCCTTGGGGTCGCGCTCGGTCGGGTCTTGCGTACTAATGTAGGCTGTTAGGCCGAGATCTTCATTGAAGTTGATCAAGCCCTTCAGGTAATAGACATAATCCACGGTCGGGTGGGTGGGGTGCAATTTGATGAAGCGGTCACAGGCGGCCAGCGCCGAACCGGGCTCGTTGCCTTTCCAGTAGACATAGCCGAGTTCAAGCTGAGCCTGCTGGGCGTAGCGGCCGTAGGGGTAGCGTGACTCCAGTTTTTCCAGAAGTTTTGCTGCTTTGTCCCAGCCACCGTCAGCTTGCGCATCCTTGGCCTCGCCATAGAGTTTGCCGGCCGACCAGCCGGCAGTTTCGTCGTATTGACTGTTGGAGGCACAGCCAGCAATGAAAACTGCAACGAAAACAGCCATCAGCACGCGGAACAGGGCGGGAAATGACTGGAATGCGGGTAAACTTCGCATCATGAATGATCCTGTTGAAAACTCCGGCGATTATAGCCGAACTGAACCTGTCCGCCTGACCGTTCCTGATGCCAGTTATGGTCGTCGTCTCGATCAGGTGCTGGCTGACCTGTTACCGCAACATTCCCGTAACCGACTGCAAGGCTGGGTGCGTGATGCCTGCGTGCAAGTCGACGGCAAACCGGAAACCGAACCGAAGCGCAAGATGATGGGTGGCGAGCGCCTGCTGGTCAGCGAGCCGAACGATATCCGCAATCAACCTGAACTACCTGAAGACATTCCGCTCGACGTTGTCTTCGAGGATGAAACCCTGCTGGTCATCAACAAGCCGGCCGGGTTGGTTGTCCATCCAGGCAGCGGCAACTGGAGCGGTACCTTGATGAATGCGCTGCTGCATCACGTGCCAGGTATCGAGGTAGTGCCGCGTGCCGGTATCGTGCATCGTTTGGACAAGGACACCAGCGGCTTGCTGGTCGTCGCCAAGACCCTGGAAGCGCAGACTGATCTGGTTCGCCAGTTGCAGGCGCGGACCGTGCGGCGCATCTATCTGGCCCTTGCCGCAGGTGCGATGAAGCACGAAGGGACGGTCAACGAGCCGATTGGCCGGCATCCGTCGCAGCGTATCAAGATGGCCATCGTGCCGGAAAACCGCGGCGGCAAGCCGGCGATTACCAATATTCGCATCCTTGAACTATTCCCCTACACCACGTTTGTGGAATGTTCGCTGGAAACCGGACGGACGCATCAGATCCGCGTACACATGGCGGCCATTCATCATCCGCTGGTGGGTGATCAGGTCTATGGCAAGCACAATCCAAAACTGCCGGAATTTCCAAGGCAAGCGCTGCACGCCACGCGACTCGGTCTCGTTCATCCGCTGACCGGGCTGAAAATGCAGTGGGAAGTGCCAATGCCGCCTGACATGCGCGACTTGCTCGACGGGTTGCGCTATGGCTGATTTGCTGATTCCGGACTGGCCGGCGCCAGCCCGGGTTCGGGCAGTGCAGACGCTGCGGGGCGGTGGTTGCAGTCAGGCGCCGTGGGACAGCTTGAATCTTGGTGATCATGTGGGTGATGATCCGGCCCATGTTGCGGCCAATCGGGCCGCTCTGCGCAGCAGGTTGCCGGCCGAACCGCTGTGGCTGACTCAGGTTCACGGCATTGCTGCGGTCAACGCCGAAAATTGCCCAAAATCGAAAGAATCCGATGCGGCGTTCAGCCGGCAGCCCGGCGTTGTTTGCGCCGTGATGACTGCCGATTGTTTGCCCGTGCTCTTTTGCGATCGTGCCGGTACGATTGTTGCCGCCGCGCATGCCGGGTGGCGCGGACTGGTTGGCGGCGTTCTGGAGTCGACCATCAAGGAAATGGACGTCCCGGCCGGGGAGCTGCTCGCCTGGCTCGGACCGGCCATTGGCCCATCGGCTTTTGAAGTTGGTGACGAGGTTCGTGCCGCTTTTGTCGCGGACGACCCGGGCGCGGTGGTGGCCTTCGTGCCGAATACACTAGGCAAATGGCTGGCCGATATTCACGAACTGGCTCGGCGCCGCCTGCGGCGTGCCGGGATCAAAGCCATCTATGGTGGTGAGTTGTGCACAGTCAGTGACCCGGCGCGCTTCTTTTCCTATCGCCGTGATGGTGTTACCGGCCGTCAAGCAACGCTGATCTGGTTGGCCGACGGCGTATAATCCGCGGCTTTTGATCGAACCGAATTCCGTGAGTACTCTTTCCTGGATTATTACCGTATCGCTGGCCGGTGGCGCCCTGAGCGTACTTGCAGCGGCCGCGCTGAGCATTGCGCTGGGCGCACATCGCATCAGCATGCTGATTTCCTACGCCATTGGCGCACTGCTTGGTGCCGCTTTTCTGGAAATCCTGCCGCATGCGCTGGAGCACGGCGATAAGCATCAGACTACGGCAACCGTCCTGTTCGGCATTCTGGCCTTTTTTATTCTGGAAAAGCTGGTCCTTTGGCGGCATTGCCATCACGACCATTGCGAGGCGCACGATGCCCACGCGCCGACACACGACCACGGACGTTCTGGCCTGCTGATCCTGGTTGGCGACACCTTCCACAATTTTGTAGACGGAATCCTGATTGCTGCTGCCTTTCTGGAAAATACCGAACTCGGCATCGTTACCGCGCTGGCCATCATTGCCCATGAAATCCCGCAGGAGGTCGGCGATTACCTGATTCTTCTACACTCAGGCTATAGCCGGATGAGGGCGTTGGCGTTCAATCTTCTATCGAGCCTGGCAACCATGGTGGGTGCCATGCTGGCCTATTTTGCCCTGGCAGATTTGACACACTGGATTCCTTCGCTACTTGCGCTTGGCGCGGCAAGCATGATCTATGTCGCCGTTGCCGACCTGATCCCCGGGTTACATAAACGTTCCGAAATGAAAGAATCAATTCTGCAGGTCTTGTTGATCGGCTCCGGCATTGCTTCCATTGCCATCGTTCAGGCGCTGGTTGGCGAGTGATTCACGATGCGCCCGGCGTTGTCGCCGGGCCTTGGTGCCACCCAACCACATCAGCAGCGAGCAGGGGATAAGTCCATAAAACAGGAAGGAAATGATGCCGGCCACAACGGTGGGCTCGCTGACGGCCACCAGCAATGTGACGTAAAGCCAGCCGATTGCAACAATGTACATGTTAGATGCCTCGAAGAGGCCTCATTATGCATGTAAATTCATTGACAGCGTTGAACCGGGTATGGAGAATCTAAAGGCTGAAACCCCGACAACTACAGAGAAGAGTCTCCCCATGGCCCAGGGATCGAACAGTAATGACGCATTCGCGGGTTCTGCCGCACAGCTGATGCAAAGCGGGCAGAACATGATGCAGCAGTTCATGGACTATCTCGGCAAGGCAGGCGCTCAGGCTGGTGCAGCACCAGTCGCAGCCGACCCGCAGGCGATCACCAATCTGCAGAAGCAGTTCATGGATCAGCAAATGTCGTTGTGGCAGTCGATGCTGGGAAAGCAGAAAGGCCAGGAGCCAGCCTTCAAGGTCTCGCCGGAACCCGGTGACCGTCGTTTTTCAGCCCCCGAATGGCGCGAAAGCCCGATTTACGATTATATGCATCAGGCTTACCTGCTCAATACGCAGTATCTGAAGCAAATGGTCGAGGTGATTCCGGCCGAAGACGCAAAATCCAAGGAACGCATGCGCTTTCTTGCACGGCAGATGGCCGACGCCATGGCGCCTTCGAATTTTGCCGCAACCAATCCCGAATTTATCAAGCTGGCCGTGGAAACCAAGGGCCAGAGCATTACCGATGGCATCAACAACCTGATCAAGGATTTTGAGAAGGGTCGTATTTCGATGACCGACGAATCGGTATTCGAAGTCGGCAAGAACATCGCGACCACTGAAGGTGCGGTTGTCTATGAAAACGACCTGATGCAGTTGATTCAGTACGCGCCGTTGACGCCCAAAGTAGCGTCACGGCCGCTGGTGGTTGTGCCACCCTGTATCAACAAGTTCTACATCATGGATCTGCAGCCCGATAACTCGCTGATCCGCTATATGGTCGATCAGGGCAATACTGTTTTCCTGGTGTCCTGGCGCAATCCATCCGAAGCGCATGGCCAGGTCGGCTGGGACGATTACCTCGAAAGCGGTCCGATCACCGCGCTGCTTGTTGCCCGGGAAATCACCAAGGTCAAGCAGGTCAATGCTCTTGGATTCTGTGTCGGTGGCACCATTTTGACATCGGCGCTGGCTGTCCTCAAGGAACGCGGCGAAGATCCGGTTGCCTCGTTGACGCTGCTGACGACGCTGCTCGACTTCTCCGATACGGGCGAAATTGGCTTGTTTATTGACGAAAAGGGCATTACGGCCCGCGAGGCCACAATAGGCAAGGGCGGTTTACTGCCAGCCCGAGACCTGCAAAATACGTTTTCGTTCCTGCGTGCCAACGATCTCGTCTGGAACTACGTGACCGGCAATTACCTGAAGGGCGAGAAGCCAAAAGCCTTTGACCTGCTCTACTGGAACTCGGACTCGACCAATCTTCCCGGGCCGTTTGCCTGCTGGTACATGCGCAACATGTATCTCGAAAACAATCTGCGTGAACCGGGCAAGCTGGAGATGTGCGGGACGAAGGTTGATCTGGGCAAGCTGGACATACCGGTTTATCTGCTTGCCACCCGCGAAGACCATATCGTACCCTGGCAATCCGCCTATCAGAGCACGCGTATTCTAGGCGGCAAGATTCGCTTCGTGCTCGGCGCATCCGGCCATATTGCCGGCGTGATCAATCCGGCCAGCAAGAACAAGCGCAGTTATTGGGTGAATGAAGATGTGAAAAATGAAGCCGACGGCTGGTTGGCTGCGGCAGAAGAAAAAAAGGGAAGCTGGTGGTCGGATTGGGCTGACTGGCTCAAACCTTTGTCCGGAGAACTGCGGGCACCGCGCAAGCCGGGAAGCGCCAAATACAAGGCTATCGAACCGGCTCCCGGCAGATATGTCAGGGAACGCGCGGTCTGAGAGCTTCTCGATGAGGGTATGACAATGTCGCGAGTTGCACTGGTTACCGGAGGTATGGGGGGGCTTGGTGAGGCTGTATGCATCAAGCTTGCTGCACTGGGTTACAAGGTGGTAACGACCTATTCGCCAGGGAATCCGAAGGTGACTGACTGGTTGAAGGGAATGAACAACATGGGTTATGGCTTCAAGGCCTACCCGTGCGATGTCACTGATTTCGACTCGGCACACGAATGCGTTGAAACTGTCACCAGAGATGTCGGCCCGGTCGATGTGCTGGTTAACAATGCCGGTATTACCCGTGACATGACGTTTAAAAAGATGACCAAGGGCGACTGGGATGCTGTGATGCATACCAACCTTGACTCTGTTTTTAACATGACTAAGCAAGTCATGGATGGCATGATGGAACGCAAATGGGGACGCGTTATCAATGTCTCCTCGGTCAATGGCCAGAAGGGCGCCTTCGGTCAGACCAACTATTCCGCCGCCAAGGCCGGGATGCATGGTTTTACCAAGGCACTGGCACTGGAAGTGGCCAAGCAGGGTGTGACAGTCAATACCATTTCGCCGGGCTACATCGGCACCAAGATGGTAACGACCATCCCTCAGGAAATTCTTGATTCAAAAATTCTGCCG
Source organism: Betaproteobacteria bacterium (assembly GCA_016709965.1). Lineage (NCBI taxonomy): Bacteria > Pseudomonadati > Pseudomonadota > Betaproteobacteria > Rhodocyclales > Azonexaceae > Azonexus > Candidatus Azonexus amarohabitans. The sequence goes on along the minus strand of JADJLT010000002.1, from coordinate 132,409 downwards.
CAGATCCCGGTCAACAGGCTCGGGAAGCCGGAAGAAATCGCCGGTCTGGTTGCGTATCTTGCTTCTGATGAGGCAGCATTCGTGACTGGTGCCAATATTTCCATCAACGGCGGTCAGCACATGTTCTGACCGGCGTATCTTTTACCCCTTTTCATTTCACTACAGGAAGGAATAACAATGACACAACGTGTTGCTCTCGTTACCGGCGCTATGGGTGGTCTTGGAACCGCAATTTGTCAGGAACTGGCCAAGGCTGGCCACAAGGTGGTCGCTTCTTATCACCCGCAATTCGACAACAAGGATGCATGGCTGGCTGAAATGGCTGAAGCCGGCTTCAAGGATTTCGTTTGTGTTGCTGGCGACGTGTCGTCCCTCGAAGATTGCCAGAAAATGGTTGCCGAAGCCGAAGCCGCCTGCGGCCAGGTCGACATCCTGATCAACAATGCCGGTATCACCCGTGACCGCATGTTTGCCAAGATGGAACGCGATGGTTGGGATGCCGTGATCGCTACCAATCTGACCTCGTTGTTCAACATGACCAAGCAGGTTTCCGCCAAGATGGCAGAGCGTGGCTGGGGTCGTATCATCAACATCTCTTCCGTCAACGGCGTCAAGGGTCAGGCTGGCCAGACCAACTACTCCGCTGCCAAGGCTGGCGTGATCGGCTTCTCCAAGGCGCTGGCCGCTGAGCTGGCCGCCAAGGGCGTGACCGTCAACGTTATCTGCCCTGGCTACGTGGCAACCAAGATGGTCATGGCCATCAAGCCGGAAGTTCTGCAGACCATCGTTGATTCCGTACCGATGAAGCGCCTGGCCAAGCCGGAAGAAATTGGTGGCGCCTGTGCTTACCTTGCTTCCGACATTGCTGCCTTCATGACCGGTGCAACGATGAACATTAATGGTGGTTTGTACTACCAGTAATTTTGCAATTTTTGGTATAAATTATTGCAGAATTTTTGCAATGCACCATGAACGGGCGCCCTATGGCGCCCGTTTTTTTTGTTATAATGTTGCACTGCACTAAAACCTTCTCTGAGGATCACCGCATGTCGGAACCGGTACGCATGATCAAGAAATACCCCAATCGTCGTCTCTATGACACGAAGACGAGTGCGTACATCACGCTGGGCGATGTGAAAGAGCTGGTTCTGAAATACGAAGTGTTTCAGGTGGTCGATGCCAAGACCAACGAGGATTTGACTCGCAGTATTTTGCTCCAGATCATTCTTGAAGAAGAATCTGGTGGCATGCCGATGTTTTCCAGCGAACTGCTGTCAGGGTTCATTCGCTTCTATGGCAGCACCATGCAGGGCATGCTCGGCAAGTACCTCGAAAACAACATGCGGACGTTTGTCGATTTCCAGGGTCGCCTGCAGGAACAGTCGAAGACGATGTATGGTCCGAATGGCGCTGAAAATACCCATATGCAGACGGATTTCTGGAACCAGTTCCTGAATTTCCAGCAGCCGGCTATGCAGAATATGATGACTGCCTATATGGATCAGTCAAAAAAAATGTTTCAGTCGATGCAGGATCAAATGAAGAACCAGACGCGGAACATGTTCCCTGGTTTCAAATACAACCCCGGTGACAAAGACGAAAAATAGGGCGCTCTGCTAGCCCGTCTGCCTGGCAAGGCACGACTGCCAATATTTGAAATTTGCCGGTTTTTTCCGGTTGACCGCAGCATTTGCCAAATTACGTAATCTGGTCATTTTGATCGTCAGCGTATGACCGATCTGAGGTCTTTTATCCACTGATGTTGAGCTTCGCGTCGGCGTTTTTCGCTCAGGCGTTCGATGACCTGCGAGCAAATCTCGGGGAATGGCAGCATTCCGCTGGGCAGGATTTCATCACAACGCAGAATATGCAGACCCATCGGTGATTCGAGTACGGTGCTGATTTCGCCTTCACTCAGTCCAAATGCGGCGGCTTCCAGTTCGGCATAAAGCTGCTTACGCTTGACCGTACCGAGCTGGCCGCCTTCCATGGCGGTCGGACATTGTGAATGCTGAAGCGCAGCCTTGGCGAATTGGTCGACATTGCTCAGCGTTGTCCGCAGGGACGCCAGCGTTGTCTTTGCCTTTGCTTTTTCCGGCGCGTTGTTGAACGTAATCAGGATATGGCGCAGGCGTCGACTCTCCGGGCGATCGAATGCTTCCGGATGCAAATGGTAGTAAATTTCGGCATCTATGGCGCTGACCGGGGCGATGGCCGAAGCAACTTTTTCGAGAACAGCCTCGATGTGCAGTTCTCGTTCAACTGCCGTAGCCAGATCGGTCTCGTTGAGGCCGTTCGCTTCCATGTCGTGGATAAATTCATCCTCGGATGGGTAGCGCTTGCGAATCTCGTCCAGGCGATTCTTCAGGGTTGCTGCGGGAATGACCACATTGGATGCGGCCTTGCTGGCCAGTATGCGCTGCTCGATGCTGTCCTGCTTGCAGGCGACATCAGTCAGGCGGTCACGTTCCGGATCAGTCAGTGTCTCAGGACTTTTCTTGAAGAGTTCCCAGGATAGTTTCAGTTCGAGATAGCCTTGCTGCATGATGTCATTCCCTGGCTTCGGTAGGTTCCAGTATGGTTTCCGGAATTTGCAGAACGCGTCCCGGCAGGCTGTCGAAATGGATGTGGTAGGCGACGCCGCCCGGCGCATCGCGGATGACCTTGATGACTTCGCCTACGGCACCCAAGTCGATTAGTACCGCACCCCCGACCGACAAGCCCTTGGCCGCCCGTACTTTTTCGCGGAATTCGAAGCGTGACGGCAGCCATGGATCATCCGCACCGATCAGCTCCTCTTCACGGCATCCGACGATCTTCCCTTCATCCAGGAAGTTGACCGAATAGATGATCTGGTCCTGCAGGAAGGTACCGACATCGACGACGTAGCCGATACTGCCGCGACGGACCAGCGGGTCGCCAGGCTCGAGTCCGGGGTAGGTCCCATCGTTGCGAACGTTGCGCGTAAGACGCACCGCTTCGCCATATTCCCATCGAGCGTTCATCATTCGCGGAAGACCTTGTCGAGCGAGACGAACGAACTCATGCCGCCGTCAGGCTTGGAGACATGCTGAAAGACGGCGAACACTTTTTCCGTTAGCGAGTCGGAAGTGACGAAGTCCTGGTAGGCACGCTCCAGCCACAGACGGTAGATGCTGCGTTGCTGATCTTCTTCGGGCGGCAGATTGGGCACCTGTTTGGCCAAATAATCATGGAAACGCTGCAGGATGTGCAAGCGGTTGACATGGACGATGGCAGGTTCGTAGGGCACCGCGAAATAGTCGAGAAAATCTTCTGCGGAAACCAGTTCTTCCATGGCTTCGGCGAGGGTCAGAGTATCTTCCATCATGCCTCCTCAGGCTTCGACAAGGTTAAGTTTTGGTACGTCAATGGGTGCTACGTTTTCACTCTGGAACTCATCAACGACTTCGAGTAACTTGGCGGCACCAAGATTGTCCTTGGTGTCCAGCGCGGCAAGCTTGGTCAGTCGGTCACGTGATTCGTCGATGCGTCCGAGGCGCAGAAGAACCACGCTTTCGGCTTTAAGCGCCAACAGGTAAAAGCGAAGCAGACCGAAGGATGTGGACGCGGCGGCGCCAAGCTGGGCTTCGTCGATTTGTCGCCAATCATTGGGTATGCCCAGATGGTGGGCTGAAATTCGCATGGCATGATCAGCAACGATCAGTACGTCATTGAGCCGGTGCTGGTAGAAGTAGTAGCGGTAAAGGCTGACCAGTACGGTCAGATGTTCTGGCGCCAGCAGGTTAGCCCGCAGCAAGGCAAGTTCGGCGGTAGGATCGCCATAGTCCTGCGCCGCCTGCGCGATCAGAAGCTCTGCCGCGGCGGGCAGTTCATCCTCGAAGTAGAGCTTGCAGTCGGAGAAGTCGAGAAGGTCCATGGCGTATTTTGTCCGGTGGTCAATGCATGGACTCGTGCTCGCAGCACAAGTCGCCGGCGGAACAGGTCTTGCACTGGCCGCTGTGGTCCGTCGGCGGTGGTTCGTTGCGTACTTCCGCCAGTTCTCTTTCAAGGGTCTCGATACGCTCGATCAGACAGGCGATGGACTTGGCCACCGGATCGGGCATCAGGTGATGATCCAGGCTGATGCCGTTTTCCGGGCGTGCACCGCCGGCCCGTGTATCGACGACGCGGCCGGGCACGCCGACCACCGTGCTGTCAGCCGGGACGTTCTTGACGACGACCGAATTTGCGCCAACGCGAACGCGCTCGCCAATGATGATCGGGCCGAGTATCTTGGCGCCGGCGCCGACCACAACGCCGGCAGATAACGTAGGGTGGCGCTTGCCCTTGTTCCAGGAAGTACCACCCAACGTCACCCCGTGATACAGCGTGACGTCATCGCCGACTTCCGCTGTTTCGCCGATGACGACGCAGGCACCATGGTCGATGAAGAAGCGGCGACCGATGGTGGCGCCGGGATGGATGTCAACATTGGTCAGTGTCCGTCCGGCGAACGACAGGAGACGTGCCGGGAAGCGCCAGCCGGCGCGCCAGAGCTTGTGCGACAGGCGATGGGTGAGCACGGCGTGGACGCCCGGATAGGTGGTCAGTACTTCCAGTGTCGAGCGGGCAGCCGGGTCGCGCTGGAAAACGCAGGCAAGGTCTTCCTTGAGGATCGCCCAGAGGCCGGGTGCAGCCAGTGCAGTTGCAGTCATGGTCATCGCTTCAGACATGGAGAGGACTCCGGATTAAGGTCAGAAGGTCGCGCAGATCGGCCGTTTCCGGTGCGTGCTTGTGGGCTGCCACAAAGTTGCGAACGCGGGGTAGCAGGGCGTTTGCCTCGCCGTCATCGACGGTCAGGCCGAGTCCTGCATAAACAACTTGCACGGCCCGCGATCCCGAATGCTTGCCGAGCACGATGCGGTGCGCCTGGCCGACTTCCTGCGGGTCGTAGCCCTGATAATTGTCCGGGTGCTTGAGCAGGCCATCGACATGGATGCCGGCCTCATGGGTGAAGGCACCGGCGCCGACCACGCTCTTCTGCCACGGCACGGCGCGACCGGAGGCGCTGGCCACCTGGCTGGACAAGGACGGAAATCCTTTCAGGCTGACACCGGTTTCGATGCCATAGAGTTTCTGCAAGCCGAGCACGACTTCTTCCAGTGGGGCATTTCCGGCTCGTTCGCCGAGTCCGTTGACGGTGGTATTCACGTGCGTCGCGCCGGCTTTGCAGGCGGCGAGCGTATTGGCAGTGGCCAGGCCCATGTCGTCGTGGGCATGCATTTCAATTTCCAGACCCGTATTGCGGCGCAGTGTGCTGATGCGGTCAAAGGTGGTGAATGGCTCGAGAATGCCCAGCGTGTCAGCAAAGCGCATACGGCGGGCGCCGGCACGTTCGGCCGTTTCGGCAAGCGCACAGAGAAAATTCAGGTCAGCACGCGAAGCGTCTTCGCAACCAAGGCCGACTTCCAGCCCGAGGCTGAGCGCGGCGCCGATGAATTTTGGCAGTTCGCGCAGCAGCCAAGCGCGGTCCTGTTTCAGTTTGTAAGACAGGTGCTGGTCGGAGGCTGGTACGGAAATGTCGATCAGATGCGCGCCAAGCCCGCCGCAGGCTGCAATGTCGCTTGCATGCATGCGGCTCCAAACCATCAGGCGCGGCGCAAGGTTCAGCGCGGCGACCGCCCGGATGGATTCCCGTTCCTCATCACCCATCGCCGGGATGCCGACTTCCAGTTCCGGTACGCCGATCACGGCTAGCTGGCGGGCGATATCCAGTTTTTCATCCAGCGAAAACGCCACGCCAGCTGACTGTTCGCCGTCGCGCAGGGTGGTGTCGTTGATGGTGACGAAAGTCGGATGGGTCATGGAATTCTCCTCAGCTTTCTTTCAGCAAGGATGGTGCCAATCTTCAAGTTATTGAAAATAAAAGAAAGTTAAAAATTCATATTTTAGATGTGCGTTGAATGTAGCGAATGTGACAATTGCGTCGTGGGCACCCGACCGCCAGTTTCGGTGTTAGGCTAGTCAGCACAGGGCTGGCAATCTGACCCTGCCGAGCGAGTACCTTTTCGGCCTGCATGGCTCTTCATTTGAAGCGTTGTGTCTTTCGATCAGAACATTTTCCTGATTCAACAACGCTGCATTTGATGGAATGAGTCCGCCATGACCGGACGTGACAACGAACTTTGGCAACAGTCGTGGCGTGACCGCGATATCGCCTTTCATCAGCATGTGGTCAATCCACATCTTGTGAAATTTTGGCAAAATCTCCGGTTGACCGCAGCAGACCGCGTGTTCGTACCGCTTTGCGGGAAAAGCCTTGATTTGCTGTGGCTGGCCGAGCAAGGCCATCCGGTGATCGGTGTGGAACTCAGTCCGCTGGCTGTCCGTGCCTTCTTTCGCGAAAACAAGCTTCAGCCGACCCGGCGTAAATTGGGCAAGTTCATGCTGTGGGAGCATGGCCGGATCAGCATTTTGTGTGGTGATTTCTTTCAGCTATGTGCTGCCGATCTCGGCGAAATTGCAGCAGTCTTTGATCGTGCATCGCTCACTGCGCTGCCTGACGATATACGTGTCGCCTACATCACCCAGCTCAAGAATATTCTGCCGGCCAATTGCAAAATGCTGCTGCTGACCACTGAAGAGCCAGAGGAGGGTGAGACACAAGGTCAGCCGTTTGCTGTGGCAGACGAAATTGCCAGCTTGTACACCAGTGCCTTTGAGATTCAGCTCAGCCACGTCGAAAGCATTTTCGAACCCGATCCTGATCCCGAGATTCATCAGCCGGTGCGGGTGGAGCAAAAAGTTTACATGCTGACGCCCAAGTGATCGAGTCTGGATGACCGATCAAGCTGATCGCAATAATTCAGTTCCCGGAATTGCCAAAAGTGTTGATTGACCGCAATCACGAGTAAATACAGTGGAGTATGCTTAAAACGTTTCTCGTGGGGGCTCGAATACGCTGATCATGTCGATGAATGAGTTTGTAATAAAACATTCGGTGTGGGGCCTGCTGTTTCGCTGTTTTTTAGGCTCTGTACCCGTACTGATGCCGCTATCGGCTGGCGCCGCAGAAGAGTCCGTCGATCTAAAAGTATTGGTAGGCCAGATTGCCCAGCGAGTGAATTTGTCGCCAGAGGAGCAAGCCTGGATTGCGGCTGGCCATACTGTCAGGTTCAGGACCGTTGATAATCCACCCTACCAGTTCGATCTCAAGGCGCCCAAAGGGATCTCGGTGGACTACGCGCAAGTTATCTGCGGTGTCTTGAAAATTCATTGTGATTTCATTCCGAATCTCGGCGGAACGTTTGCCGAAGCATGGACACGCTTGGGTACCCCCGAAGGGCCCGACGCCATTCTCACTGCGCGGCGTACACCCAGTCGCCAGCGACTGGGTGTGTTTACGCAGGAATACCTGTTTTCTCCGTTCGTGATATTGACCCGTAATGACGGGGCGGTCGTCCTTAATGTTGATGGCCTGCAAGGCAAACGGGTCTTGGTTGAAAAAGGTTTTCTGATCAGTGAAATGCTGCGCAAGGATGTGCCAGGCATCCAATTGCTCGAACGGGATGGGACCCCGCAGGCGTTGCTGGCACTTGCTTCGGCTGAGGGCGACGCCTATGTCGGGGATCTGTCCACGGCCACATTCCTGATAGACCAAATGGGTTTATCCAATATCAAGATTGCTGCACCGACCCCCTTTCCGATCCTGGGCCAAAGCATGGTGGTGCGCAAGGATTGGGCGGCTTTGGGTAGTGCCATGGACAAGGTATTCAAAGCGATGTCCGTTGAGGAAAACCAGCGTTTAAATAATCGTTGGCTGTCCATTCGTTTTGACCATGGTGTATCACGGAATTTCGCGATCGCTGTCTCGATAACTGCGCTGCTACTCTTGGCTATTTTGATCGTGTATTGGCGATTGCACGTCAGCGCAAAACGGGAAATTGATGCACGCTCTTTGCTGGAAAAATCCTTACAACGCCGTCAGCTCATGATGGAGCGAACAGAAAATTTGGCGCATCTGGCCAGTTTTGAGTGGGAGGTGGATACCAACGTTGTGACCTGGTCGCCCGAGATGTTCCGGATTTTCGGCCGTGACCCCGCCTTGGGTATTCCGAACCTTGAGGGCCAGGTCGAGCTATATACGCCGCAGTCCACGCAACTACTGTTTGATGCAGTGGGCAAGGCAGTGTCGGACGGTACGCCCTACGAACTTGAGCTGATGACCGTGCAGCCTGATGGTGAGCAGCGCGCTTGCTTCGTCATGGGTTTTCCAGAGCGCGACGCCAGCGGGCGTGTGATTCGTTTGGCCGGGTTGGTACAGGACATTACGGAGCGCAAGCAGAAAGAAGAAAAACTTCTGCTTGCCGCCAGTGTGTTCAGCCATGCCCGCGAGGGCATTATCATCACCAACGCAGATGGCACCATTATCGACGTCAACGAAGCGTTCACACGCATAACAGGTTTCTCCCGCGAGGATGCGATCGGTCAGAATCCCCTCCTGCTCAAATCAGTACAACATGATTGTAAGGTGGCTAAACGCGACCCCACCCCTCGTCCCCTGCTTGCCCCGGCCGCCCCGCCTAAAACCTTGCCCCCCCCCTGCCCGATTATTACGCAGTAATGTGGGCTGATCTGCTGTCGGCGGGCTATTGGGATGGGGAGCTTTGGAGCCGTCGAAAGAACGGCGAATTATTTGCCGAGCTCGTTGCGATCAGCGCTGTGCGCGATAACAAGGGCAACACACGGCAATATGTAGCGCTGTTCTCCGACATCACGGTTGCCAAGGAACATCAAAGCTGGCTGGAGCACGTTGCTCACTTTGATGCGTTGACCAATCTGCCCAACCGCTCGCTACTGACGGATCGCCTGCAACAAGCAATGGCACAGGCGCTGCGGCGTCAGAAACCGTTGGCCGTCGCCTTCGTGGATCTGGATGGTTTCAAGGCCATCAACGACCAACATGGGCACGATGCAGGTGATCAGGTGCTCGTTGCCCTGGCGAAGCGCATGAAAGACGAATTGCGCGAAGGGGATACGCTGGCCCGAATTGGTGGTGACGAGTTCGTAGCGGTTCTGATTGATCTGGACGACACGGCGGCCTGCCTCTCGCTGCTGAAACGAATGCTGACAGCCGTGGAACAACCGGTCATGTGGGGTGACCTCGGCTTGCAGGTCTCGGCCAGCATTGGTGTCACGTTTTACCCGCAAGCAGACGAGGTCGACGCTAAACAACTGATTCGACAGGCTGATCAGTCAATGTACCGGGCCAAAATTGGCGGGAAGAATCGTTACCATATCTTCGATTCCGCCTACGAAGCCCACCCACAGGGATACCGTGAACATCAGGTATAAGTGGGCTTTGTCGCATTGCGCAGTGACACGCGAAAGACCGATATGTGGTGACACTATTGGCGCAGCATTTCTGCTTTGATCAAATCGAATATGGCCGATGCAGCCAGCCACGCACAACGTCCACATCACGCTGCGGCAGATAGGCAAAGCCGGCAAGTGCATCTTCGACGACGGTTTGCGCTACCCAGTGCGGTACGGCTTTAGTGCTGAGCATGTGAAAGTACCAGGCGAGCGGATAGCCAATTTCGTGATCAAAATGATTCAGCGCATCTTGTAGTTTCAGGCCGCTAGTGCCAGCAGTTGCTTCAAACTCAGGTGGGTCACCGGCCATCACGGCGATCGGTTGGGCTCGAAAAACGGGCTGATGGTAGCGGTCAAGGTGCTCACGGGTAGCGATGACCCAGTGATTGTAAAATGCACTGGTATTGCCGGCGCTGCTTCTGGTCCAGTCCTCAATCATGCGATGAATGGGGGCCGGTTCGTGCGTTTGGGCCAGAATGCGCGCCAGGAAGTTGCCAATATGCTGAATGCGGCGGAATTTGTAGAAAGGCAAACCTACTTGGATGGGCGTTTGCTTGCCACCGCGCGGATCGACCAATTCCTCTATCGTGCCCGGTTCGTTGACGAACAATTGATGGCAGCGGATTTCCTGCAAGTCTTCTATTTCCAGTTGCAGGAAGTCGTCGCTGGCCTCGCCGGACTGCGCAACCAGGTAATGCGTTTGCCCGACCAGCCGGGTGGCATATAGCTCTTGTCCTGAAAAGTCATCAATCAGCTGTCCCATGTTCCCATCGCGCTCATCCAGTGCATCCTCGACCCAGCTTTCGAGGCTGTCGCTGACACGATGACCACTTGGATCGACGATGCCACCGAGGCGGTACCAACCACCGCGGCCGATTGAGTGACGGAATTTCCAGTCCGGCAGCGCCGTACCCAAGGCCTTTACCAGACCAGCCTGCCCGGCACTGAGCGGTGTTTTGGCGCAGGTTTCGACAATCGCTGGCGATAGTGATTTGCAGTACTCAATCCAGCCCTGGTTTTGCTTCATGATTCTCCTCGGGATCAGGTGGTTTTTGATTCGTCGAGACGCGCTTGAGCAGCTTCCCGGACTTCAAGCTCCGGGTCGTCGATCAGTGGCGGCAAAAACTCAGTCGGTGCATGACTGACAGCTGCCAGGCGCACCCACCATTCGCTGTCCTGGAGCAATGCTGCGGCCAGCCCGGGCAGGGCGCGTTCGGCCACAATGGCGCGAACTTCCGGTTCTGCATCCTCGGCCAGCATGTGCAGCGCAAAGGGGGGAAGACGAGCCGCAACGACCTTGCGTACTTCGCGTTCAGGGTCCCTGACCAGTTTGGACAGTTGGCCATGAGGCAAGCGGCGGGCAACCGTGGCGCGGATCAGGTAATCCGGGTCGTAGATCAGCTGAATGAGCAGGGGTTCAGGCAGCCGAGCCGCTACGGAAAGTCTGACTTCACGATCCGGGTCGCCAACCATATTGATCAATGTATCCACCGGCAAGCGGGTGGCGACTACGCGACGGACGACTTCGTCGGGGTCAGATTTCAGCCCGTATATCGCGTCGACCGGCGCATAGCGTGCTGCGATGGCACGCCGTTCCCAGAAGATGTCGCTCAGGTAATTGATAGCCAGTTCCGGATTGGCGCGCAGGAAGCGGTCGATCTGGCGGCCACTGTGGGCGCGAATACAGGCATCGCCCGGCGTGCAGCGACCTGTGTTCAAATAATCCGGAAAGAAACTGCAACCGGAGCACAGACCAAAGCGACCGACGCCTGCTTCAGCCGGTCGGCTTTCATTCATCATCGACTTTGGCGGCAATCAGAATGCCCGTGGCAGCCGTCGCATCGTTGGTCAGCGCCAGGCAGTGGCCGGAGGCGCCGCTGATCAGATACAGGTCGTGGCCTTGTACGCTGAACGCCGGTTGATAGAGCGGCGAAACGTCATCTTCACTGCATTCGGTGAAATGCAGATCGGGGAAGCGCTGGCGAAGTGAGGCGACTCGTGGGTCGAGCAAGGTTGCTTCGCCGACCTGTGCAAGTTGGGATGGCGTAATCACGCAGATTCCTCCGCTTCAAGGTCTTTTTTGAAGCGTGCCAATGAAGCTGATGGCACTCCCATGATTTGCGCCAGCCAGGGTGGAGGGCTGGGCAAGCGGCCCTGCAGTTCCACCAGAACCTCTCTTGCCTTGCCGCCGGTCGGCTTCTTGACTGGATGGACGCCGGCGCGAACCACTTTGGCCGCAGCCGGGCCGCCAATGGATTGCACGTAGACGATCTGGCAGTCATTGATGAGGGCTGAGCGGGCAGCATTTTTGTCTTCCGCGCCATCGGCTTCCACGGTGCTCCGAATGCTGATCAGCTTTACCGCTTCCGGTCCGACCTGATAAATCAGGAAGCGTTCGCACGAACCGAAGTGGCCGTCGAGATTCTCGCCGCGATTGGCAGCAATTGCCACGCGCAGGGAGCCTGGCATTTCGCCTTCTATGTAGGCGTCGACAGCGGGGAAATCACTGTTTTCCATACCTTCGCCCCAGAGCATGCGGACGGCCTGTTTGAGCGTTTCAGCGTCAACGCCGACATGGCATCCCTGGTCGGCAAAATCGCCTGCCAGAATGGCGCGCAAATCGTCGACGGTCAATGTGCCGAGTTTGGCTTCCGTCAGCGGAGTACCGAGTGATTCAATCAGCGCACCGACCAAGGCACGAACATCGAGACCATTCAAGGTGCGGGCAGCGAGGGCGATGCGCAGGGCGGCTTCGCGAGAGGCAATCGGGGTATCGGACATGGTGGTCTCCAGAAAGGCTTCAGTGGAGCGCCGGGCGAACTTTCGCTACGCCAGGCGCTCGGCTCAAGGCTCTGATCAGGCCGGGCTGATGCAACCGGACGGGCAGACATCGACACACAACGGTGAATCGTTGTGGCCGTCGCATTCCGTGCAGGTCGCAGCATCGATTTTGAAGAAGATCTTGCCGGAGCTGATCGACTTGGTGGGGCAAACCGGCTTGCAGTCACCGCAGGCGGTGCACATGTCGGGGTCGATTTTCATTGCCATGATGAATCTCCTTAGTCTTCGGCAGCGCCGAGGCGCTTGGCACGCAGGGAAATGGGCAGACGTGGCGGCTTGGCGATGGGGTCGATGTAGTAAGTCCCGCCGTTGTCCAGCTTCAGTTCGCCACCCCATTTCTCAGCGGTGTCGAATTCGATGGACTCGATAGAGGCTTCCAGATCGCGCTTCGGCAGGTAAAAAACCAGCCCGCCTTTTTCGCCTTGTTGAATCATGATATTGGCCATACAGCTTCTCCCTCAGAACCGGCAGGGAACGGGCGTGAACCCGAGACCTGCCGGCGATCCTGTTTAGCGAACCAGGTCGAAGTTGTAGTCGGTCGTACCCATGCCGATCGTTTCCTTGTCGAGTTGCTCAAGGACAGCATTGGTCAGCTGGGTGACGATGGACATCATGCCTTCATAGCCCATGGTGGTCTGACGATGCAGGTGATGACGGTCGAACAGCGGGAAGCCGAGGCGGATCAGCGGCACTTCAAACGCTTCGCCGAGGTGGCGGGTGTCGCGCTGGATGTACTTGCCGTAGCTGTTGCCGATCAGGAAATCCGGCTTGTCCGTGAAGCACAGGCTGCGCATGTGCCACAGGTCGTTGCCTGCATAGACCTTGCCATTGACGCCGAACGGGCTGGAGGCGAGAAGCTTTTCCATGACCTTGGCCCAACGCTTGTTGCCGTTGTGCGCCAGAATGTGGGTTGGCTCCGCGCCGACTTCGAGCAGAATCTTGACCATGCCCATGACGAAGTCCGGGTCGCCGTAGAGGGCGAATTTCTTGCCGTGCAGCCAGGCGTGGCTGTCGGATATCAGGTCCATACAGCGACCGCGCTCCTTGGCCAGAGATTCCGGAATCGCCTTGCCGGTAACTTCGGAAACCTTCATCAGGAATTCGTCCGTCCACTCGACACCCATCGGGACGTTGAGCTTCGGAATTTCATGATTCCAAGTGTTCTCAACGAATTTTTTCGTCTTTTCCAGCTGTGTCGGCTGCAGCAGCAGGGTCGTGATGGCGTTCGGCGAATCCTTGATTTCGTCGATCGTCGTGCCGCCGGCGTACATGCGGAATTCACCATCGGCCGGGGTGTCGAACACTTCACTGCAATCGGATAGGTAGGTGTAATCAACATCCATTTCAGCCAGCATGCGCTTGATGACGCGGAAGTTGCCGAGGTAGGTTTCGAAGCCAGGAACGATGTTGACCTTGCCGTTCGAACCGATCTTCTTGCCGTCCATGAAGTTCAGCGTGAAGGAGCGCAGGATGCCTTCTTCCATGTTGTCCCAGCCGGTCGTGTGCGAACCGACGAAAGACGGGGTATGGGCGAAGGGAACCGGGTATTCCTGAGGAATGTTGCCGGCTTTCTTGGTGTTGTTGATGAAGGCATTCAAGTCGTCACCGATCACCTCGGCCATGCAGGTCGTGGAGACGGCAATCATGTCCGGCTTGTAGATCGCCTTGGCATTCTCGAGGCCGTCAATCATGTTCTTCTGACCACCGAACACGGCTGCATCTTCCGTCATCGAGTCGGAAACACAGGAGCACGGTTCCTTGAAGTGGCGGTTGAAGTAGGTGCGGAAGTAGGCGACGCAGCCTTGCGATCCATGCACGTAGGGCAGGGTCTTGTGGAAGCCGGAGGCACAGAGAACGGCGCCGAGCGGCTGGCAGGCCTTGGCGGGGTCAACCGTCAGGGCTTCACGCTTGAAGTTGAGGTCCTGATATTCCTTGGTCGTGGTCCAGACGAAGGTCTCCCAGACTTTTTCCGGCGGATTCATTTCTTCAAAAAGAACGCGCTTCTCAGCCAGGTTCTTCTTGTAGTCGTCGTCGCGGAACAGCGGATAACAGGGGTTAATCTTTTCTGCGGTTTGCATTTGCTATCTCCTTGCCCGTACCGCTCATCTGCGGTGCCGGGCTTAAGGTTCAAGGATTTGCCGTTGAGCTGACTCAGGCGGCCTTCTTAACTTCTTCAGCAACAGCCTTTTTCCATGGCGGGACCAGATTGCCAAAGACCGGGCTGGACAGTGCGATGTCCATGTCGCGGGCAAAGATGGCGAATCCGTCGTAGCCGTGGTACGGACCGGAGTAGTCCCAAGAGTGCATCTGGCGGAGCGGAATACCCATCTTCTGGAAGATGTACTTTTCCTTGATGCCCGAGCCGACCATATCGGGCTTCAGCTTCTTGACGAACTCTTCCAGTTCGAAACCGGTGACGTCGTCGTAAAGCAGGGTGGCATCACCCATTTCTTTGATCGTGCGGTCGTAGTCGTCGTTGTGGCCGAACTCGTAGCCGGTACCGATGACTTCCATACCGAGATCTTCGTAAGCACCAATGACGTGACGCGGACGCAGACCACCGACGTAGAGCATGACCTTCTTGCCCTGCAGACGTGGCTTGTACTTGGCGATGATTTCGTCAACCATCGGCTGGTAGCGGGCGATGACGGCTTCGGTCTTTTCCTTGACGGAATCGTCGAAGAAGGCGGCGATCTTGCGCAGTGATTCGATGATCTTGGTCGGGCCGAAGAAGTTGTATTCCAGGTAAGGAATGCCGTACTTCTCTTCCATGTGACGGGAGATATAGTTCATCGAACGATAGCAGTGCAGCAGGTTCAGCTTCACTTTCGGGGAGTTCATCATTTCCGCGATGGTGCCGTCGCCGGACCATTGGGAAACGACGCGCAGACCCATTTCCTCGAGGATGATGCGGGTTGCCCAGGCATCGCCACCGATGTTGTAGTCGCCGATGATGGCGACGTCGTACGGGGTGGACTCGAAGGGCTGGCCGTCGCGCTTGTCGAGTACCCAGTCACGGATGGCGTCGTTGGCGATGTGGTGGCCGAGAGACTGCGACACACCGCGGAAGCCTTCGCAGCGCACCGGAACAACCGGCTTGCCGATATTTGCAGCGCCCTTCTTGGAGACGGATTCGATGTCGTCACCGATGAGTCCGATCGGGCACTCGGACTGGACCGAAATGCCTTTGTGCAGCGGGAAGAGCAGTTCGACTTCGTCGATCAGCTTGGCGAGCTTCTTGTCGCCGCCGAAGACGATGTCCTTCTCCTGGAAGTCGGAGGTGAAATTCATCGTGCCGAAGGTGTCGACCCCGGTGGTGCCGACGTAGTAATTACGGCGACCGGCGCGGGAGTACTGTCCGCAACCAACCGGGCCGTGCGAAATGTGGATCATGTCCTTGATCGGACCCCAGACCACGCCCTTGGAGCCGGCGTAGGCGCAACCACGAATGGTCATGACGCCCGGCAGGGACTTGCGGTTGGAAGTAATGCACTTCTTGGATTGTTCAACTGTTTGATCGTTGACCGCGAGATGCTTGGCGCGGTCCTTCTGGGCTTTTTCCGGATATACCTCAAGCACCTCGGCAATGAGGGCTTCGGTTTCTTCGCGAGACAAGGTCGTCATGTTTTCCTCCTGACGCTGCCACCAATCTGTGGCCAACGTACTGGTTGAAAGTGGCGGGTTGGCTTGACGCTAACCCGCCGTGTCTTGCACTACTTAGGCAGCAGCAGCAGCCAGTTCGGCGGCGGTCTGGCCGACGATGGACTCGTCTTCCGCTTCCATGATGCCGAATTCCATCAGCAGGTCTTCCAGCTCTTCCATCTCGATCGGGGTCGGGATGACGAAGTTGGTATTGGCAACGATCTTGTTGGCGAGCTGGCGATATTCGTCGGCCTGCTTGTGTGCCGGATCGTACTCAACCATGGTCATGCGGCGGATTTCAGCGTGCTGAACAGCGTTGTCACGCGGTACGAAGTGGATCATCGTGGTGCCGAGGCGACCAGCCAGAGCCATGATCAATTCGTCTTCGCGGTCGGTGTTGCGGCTGTTGCAGATCAGGCCGGCAAGACGGACACCACCGGAGTTCGCGTACTTCACGATACCCTTGGCGATGTTGTTGGCAGCGTACATGGCCATCATTTCGCCGGAGCAAACGATGTAGATTTCCTGCGCCTTGTTTTCGCGGATCGGCATGGCGAAGCCACCACAGACCACGTCACCCAGCACGTCGTAGAACACGAAGTCGAGGTCGTCGGTGTAGGCGCCTTCTTCTTCAAGGAAGTTGATGGCGGTGATAACGCCACGGCCGGCACAGCCGACGCCTGGCTCCGGGCCACCGGATTCAACGCACTTGATACCGCCGAAACCGACGGAAAGGACGTCTTCCAGTTCGAGATCTTCCACCGATCCGGCTTCAGCAGCTAGGTGCATAACGGTGGTCTGAGCCTTTGAGTGCAGGATCAGGCGGGTTGAGTCGGCTTTCGGGTCGCAGCCAACGATCATAACTTTCTTGCCGGATTCAGCGAGTGCAGCCACCAGATTCTGGGTGGTGGTGGACTTGCCGATGCCGCCTTTGCCGTAAATGGCGCATTGACGCAGTTTTGCCATGGTGTAATCTCCTTAGTCTGTCAGTCGATTTGCGAAGGATTCATTGAGAGTCGCACCTCACCTTCTGCATGTAGCGTGCCAGGTCGACTGGCAGACCATAATTGATTGATTTTTAAATGAAATTAGAAAATCGACCGGTAGCTTCCGGTGCGGATACATCCGACAATTCCCCTACGCTTTGTAGGGGTGACGACAAAGCGTCGAGTGCAAGCGAGACAAAACTGTGTTCAGGAGACGACAGTCTCCTTTCCGACTGCTTGCTAGGTAGCAACGGGCTTCAGGCCGGTGCGACTCACCAAGCGACACTGCCGCGCGAGGCGCGACTCCCTATCAATCGCTGCAATCTGCCGGCGGTGGTCCTCGGAGGCCTTACCTACCAGCACTACCCCAGTCCGTTATTGATTGACGGGGTGGCCGAACTGCACGGCGATTTGTTCCGACGCTTGAATTCAGCGAAGCCGGACGCGCGCGTGGATGTTTTTCGTGACTACCTGACCGTCCATTTCCGGCTTGAGCGGCCGGAAGAGATGGGCTTTACCGGGCGCAGGAACGGGCGCGTCAAGGCCAACTACATCAAGATGATTCGTGGTTGGAGCTTTGATTCAGACAGTCGGGAGGGGGCCGTGCTCAAAGGCTGGGTTGAGTCGCGCTTCGGCCTCATGCCGCGTTACCACGGGCAGCCGTTGCGCGATCCGACCGGAGAGGGATATCGGCGCTATCTGGAAATGCGCTCGCACGGTCTGTACGGGACCAATGCAATCGAGGCGCAGCTTGACCTGCTCTACACGTACTGCCAGTTCGAACTGGCCCAACGCCATCAGGGGGCCCACCATGTGACGCTGTACCGTGGCGTCAATCGCCTGGCTGATCATGAGGTGCTATCGAAGGAGGCTGGGGGGCGGCGCATTGTCCTGCTCAACAACCTGAATTCATTTACCTGTAGTCGTGAGCGTGCTTGCGAGTTTGGTGACTACATTCTTGAAGCTGAAATCCCGTTGACCAAGATTTTTTTCCAGTGCGGCCTGCTGCCCGGGGTGTTGCAGGGAGAAGATGAGTTTCTGGTTATTGGCGGCGTCGTCGATGTGACATTGTCTACGATGTGACACACTGCAGCGTATTCGGGTTTGCTGCCGCGGTGCCTGAGTATTTTCTTCTCTGCTCAACGTGCAAGCGGTTTGCCGGAGTCCTTTAAGACTGCCAGGACGACCGTTGATAACTCTGTCACGGTTATTGCTTGGCGGAGCCGTTAGAATTCGGGCTGCAAATCGTTTTCAATGTCTCGCAATTTTTCAACCCTATGGTGCCTCCAATCACGACGATGAATCCATATGTCGCATTGACCCTTCTTGGTACCCCGGTTTGGATTGTGTCGCCAACAGGCCAGGAATTCATTTTCGCCAATAATTCGGCTAAAGAGCTGTCATTTGGTAGTGAACTGTCAGGTTTGCGCCATGGCAGTCATTCTGCTCATGCCGAAGAGCAACTGGTCGCGTACCTCCCGGCGCTTCGCGCCCAAGAACAAGTGGTCGAAATCTGGACGGTGCAGCGGGATGGAAAGCCGGTTCCCCTGAGTTGCCGCCTGTCACTGCTGAGACTCGACGGGCAGGTCGAGGAAATATTGGTCGAAGGAATATTGGCGAGCCTGCCGGGTTGCAGCAATCGCTCGTCAGCGCTGGAAGAGGAGCGCTTCTATGAGAAGCTGTTTCACTCGAATAGCGCCCCCATGCTGCTGATTGACCCGGGTGCCGATGGTCGAATTGTTGATGCCAATTCTGCTGCAACGCGGTTCTACGGATATTCCCACGATACGTTTTGCCTGAAGCACACGTGGGAAATCAATGCGCTTGGGCGCGATGTTTTGCCCATCATGAACGAGGTCGCCAAGCTGCCTGGCGGCCACAAACCCCTGAACTTCGTCCACCGGCTTGCCGATGGCAGCCTGCGCGATGTGCAGACCTATGCCGGCCCGCTGGAGGTTGGAGGCAGGCGGCTGATGCTGTGCATCATCCATGACGTGACCGAGCAAAAGCGACTCAAGAACGAGTTGCAGCACGCTGCCTCGCGAGACCACCTGACCGGATTGTGGAATCGGCGTCGGTTTGTCGAGATGCTGGAGACCGCCCAGGGTCAAAAACGTCGCCATGACCTGGATTACTGTCTGATGCTGGTGGATGCAGACTATTTCAAGGCGATCAACGATCAACACGGCCACCATGCCGGGGATGAGGTGCTCGTCTTGCTCGCCAGGACATTCGAGGCACGCGTCAGGGAGGCCGATGCGGTCTGTCGTTGGGGGGGCGAGGAGTTCATTGTCCTGCTGCCGCAAACCGACCTAGAAAATGCCATGCGCGTGGCCGAGTCCTTGCGCATGACTATCGAACAAATCCGGGTGGCGCATTTGCCGCAGGTCACCGTGAGTATCGGTGTGGTCCAGCATCAGGCTGGAGAAATCACAGAGCACTTGTTGAAGCGCGTTGATGCGGCACTTTACCGGGCAAAAGAGCTAGGCCGAAACCGGGTGGTCTCCGCCTAGCCAACCGAAAGTTTCAAATTTGCCCGTTTTTTCCGGTTGACCGCAGCAATGCCCTGTCAGGTCCAAGCCCGCCCGGGGATTCGATCCGTTAGGGGCCGGGCTTGGTCTCAAAATACTATTGGGTCGCTGACTACGCCGGCAGCGGCGAGGCGGTCGATTTCTTCGGCCGTCAGACCCAGCATGGCCAGTCGTTCGCGCGAATGCTCGCCGAGTAGCGGTGGCGGGCTTTGAATGGCGCCCGGTGTCCGTGACAGGCGGGGTGCCGGCGCCGGTTGTTGCACGCCGGCGACCTCCACAAAGGCTTCGCGCGCCAGATTGTGCGGATGCGATGGCGCATCGGTCATGCTCAGCACGGGCCAGACGCAATCGTCGGTGTCATCGAACAATGCGTTCCAGTGCTCGCGCGGCTCAGTCCTGAAAATGGCAGTCAGCCTTTCCTTCATGACGGGCCAGCGCCTGGTATCGTATTGCTTGCCGCTGAAATCCGGGTCATTGGCGAGGCCGAGGCGCTCAACGAAAGTTTTGTAAAACTGCGGTTCAAGCGGGCAGACGCTGATCCATTCGTCGTCCGCGCATTGATAGACGTCGTAGAACGGGGCGCTGGAGTCGATGGCGCAGTGGCCGTGCCATTCGCCCAGAGCTTCGAGGTTGAACAGGCCGTGGGCGAGGACGGCGGCGCCTTCACACATGGCGGCATCAATGATCTGGCCCTTGCCCGAGCGCTGTGTTTCGATCAGCGCGCAGGCAATGCCCCAGGCCAGCATCAGCCCGCCACCGCCCATGTCGCCGACCAGCGTGGGCGGCGCCCACGGTGCGCCGCCGTGGCGCCGCCCGGTATCCAGCACGCCGGCAATGGCCGCGTAATTGGCATCGTGTCCGGCACGGGGAGCGAGGGGGCCGGTCTGGCCCCAGCCCGTCATCCGGCCGTAGATCAGGCGTGGATTGATGGACAGACATTCGTCCGGGCCAAAACCAAGGCGTTCCATGACGCCAGGGCGGAAGCCCTCAATTAGAACGTCGGCTTCGGCGATCAGTTTGAAAACAAGGGCCTTGGCGTCCGGGTGTTTGAGGTCGATGCACAGCGATTTTTTGCCACGATTGGCCACCGCCTTGCGCCCGCCGCCGAACAACTGCGAGGCGAAGGTGCCGCCGGCGCGCTCCAGCAGGGTGATTTCGGCGCCCATGTCGGCCAGCAGCATGCCGCAGAACGGGCCGGGGCCGATGCCGGCAAATTCGACGACCTTGATGCCGGCCAGCGGGCCGCGGGATGGAATTTCAGGGTTGGTTGGCATGGTGTTCGCTATGAGTTCATTCAGTTGGAATCAGAACATATCACCCAATCGGATTCATCTGGATAATTCCCGATGGGGTTGCTTGCCATTGTCGGTCGTTCGTCAAAAAACACTGTCGCGAACACGACAATCCAAAATCAGTGCCCCCGAAGATGCCCGTCAAATGGGGAAGTGCAATCAGGCGTGGAATTTGCTGAAAGGGGCTTACACCCATTTAAGAGCGAACAACATGACCCCAGAATTGCGTGAAAAACTGCTGGCCGGCCTCAAGGATGGCAGCATCATTCCCTACCTTGGCCCCGGTGTGCTGGCTGATGTCAAAAATGCGGCGACCGGCGCACCGATTCCGGCCGACAGCGATTCGCTGATTTACGCGATGAACGATGGCAAGCCGATGGCCGCGAAGCTGATGTACGAATTTCCGCGTGCTGCGATGAATGTCGAGCTGAAGCGCGGCCGCAGCGCGGTCACCAAGTTCCTCAACCGCACCTACGGCGAGACGACCTGGACGCGCGGTGCAGTCCATGACTGGATCAAGGCGATTGCCCCGCACTACGTCATCGACATCAACCGCGACACGCAGTTGCAGGACTCCTATGCCGACATGCCGCACAACCTGATCGTCGGCATTGCCCGTCTCGGTGGCACCGATTTTCGCTACAAGCTGTATTTCTGGGATGGCGTGGCCTACCAGAAGACAGATGTCATCAATCCGGGCATTCCCATCCTCTACAAGCCGATGGGCACGCCAAAGCCGGAGGCCAACTACATCGCTTCCGATGCCGATTACGTCGATTTCATCACTGAACTGATGGGGGGTTTCTCGATCCCGCCGGTCGTCAAGGAATTGCGCAAGGGCAAGCAATATTTGCTGATGGGTATGCGCCTGAACCGCGATACCGAGCGCATGGTGATGTCGGACGTAATCTACGCGGCCGCCGAGCCTGCCGGCTGGGTGCTGATCCAGAACCCGACTGATAAGGAGCGCCGTTTCTGCAAGAAGCAGAAACTCGAACTGATCGAAGCCGACGTTTTCGATCTGATTGGCGCCGCGATTGCCGCCTAACTAATTCAATCATCCAAGGAAGCAACATGTCGCTTGATCGTTACGAATCCCTCTTCTTCAATGCCAATTTCAAGGAAGCCTCCAGCGAACCCGGCCTCGTCGCTTATCGTGGCGAACTGATCCTGCAGGAAGGCGAGGTAGCCGATGCCAATGGTCGCCGCAAGCCGCCAACGGAAGTGCTCAAGCAGGCCGTCCTGCTCGGCGCCGCTGATGGCCTGAAGCTGATTTCCGGCTCGCTCGACGAACTGCAGCAATTTCCCTTCGTGCTCGAAAAATTTGGCGCCGAATTCAATGCCGGCACGATTGCCGTCTTCTTCACCGTCAATATCCCGACTGCCTTTTCGACCATCGCCAACGGTGCAACCGTTGCCTTCATCCCGCTCGTTCAGGGCATGGTGTGGAACGAACTGGCCGACTTGGTGGCTTTGGACAAGGGTGACTTCAAGGGGCTGAGTGCTGCCGACAAGGTGGCCACGGTTTACAACGCGCTGAAATCCTACAAGTTCAAGGCGCCTTCGATGAGCCTGGACGATGCGCTGAAGACCACCAACAACGCCAAGCGCGAAACGCACGGGGCGATCTGATGGTCTGGGACGAGGCTCGCTATGGGCTGGGCGTGCCGGAAATGGACGACACTCATCGCGAGTTCGTCGAGCTCTCCTATGCCTTGCTGGTGGCCTCCGATGAGCAGTTTCCGGTGCTGTTTGCCCGCTTGCACGAGCATACCCGCCAGCATTTCGAGCACGAAGGCAAGCTGATGAAGGCGTGCCGATTTCCGGCGATTGGCGAGCACCACAGCGAGCACCTGCGGGTGCTGGGTGAGCTGGCTCATTTCTCGCGCGGCGTCGCGGCCGGCCGGCTCGGCCTGGCACGCGATTACGTCAGGAACCTGCCGGCCTGGTTCGCCACGCACCTGTCCACCATGGATTCTGCGCTGGCGGGGTGCCTGAAAAAGGGGTGAGGGCTGTGGATCAGATTGCACCGAAATTTGCCGTTTGCCCGGTGGGTGAGCTTGCCGATGGCCAGTACCGCAAGCTGACCATGATCTTCGAAGGGCGGGAGGAAGAGTGCCTGCTCGTGCGTTTCGACGGCAAGGCCTACGCCTACATCAATCGCTGCGTGCACATGCCGCGCAAGCTCGATGGTGAGGAGCCCAAGGTTTTCGACCACACAGGGCGCTTTCTGCGCTGCTCCATGCATGGCATCGTCTATACGCCGCAAACCGGCGCCTCGGTCAGCACCATGTGCGAAGGCGAACAACTGCGCGCCGTTACTGTCTATGAGGACGACGGGGAGATTGGCATCGCTGACTTCCGGGTCACTGCCTGCTACTGAAACTGAAAGCGCCCAATCTTGCCGGATACCCATCAGGAAATCGTGCGTGCCTATCACGCGCGGACCAAACATCGCTTCGACGCCTACGCCGAAGGCCCCGGCCAGCTGGACTGGGACGCCCAGCCTGCAGCCTTTCGCCACTATCAGGGCGCGCCGCAGCTGGAATTGCCACTGACCGGCGACCGCTACGAGCGATCCTACGGTCAACTGGAAAAAAAGCCCGAAATTGAAATTTTTCCTGACCTGAACAGTCTCGGTGCGCTGCTCGAACTCTCATTCGGGATTTCTGCCTGGAAAAGCTGGGGGCCGAATCGCTGGGCGCTGCGCTGCAATCCGTCGTCGGGCAACCTGCATCCGGTCGAAGCCTACGTGCTGAGCGCCGGTTTGCCCGGCATTGGCGATGGCCTGCATCACTATGATCCGGAAAACCATGTCCTCGAAGGACGCGCCCTGACCCGGCCAGGGCACGGCGATGCATGGCTGGCCGTCGGATTGTCCAGCATCATGTGGCGCGAAGCGTGGAAATATGGCGAACGCGCCTTTCGCTACTGCCAGCTCGATGTTGGCCACGCCATGGGGGCGCTGGCCTACGCCGCTGCATTGCTGGGCTGGGAGGTCGTACCGCTGGCCGTGACGGCAGAAGGGCTGAGCCACTGCCTCGGACTGGATCGTCCGGACGACTTTCCGCTATCACGCTACGCCTTCACGGAAGCCGAAGAGCCGGAAATCCTGCTCGCCATCCGTGCCCCCGGCCTCGGCTTTCCGCCAGCTGGCGACTACTTGTCCGCCTGGCTGGACACCACCACCTGGCAAGGCAAACCCGGCCGCATCGACCCGTCGCCCGGTTACCGCTGGCCGGCGATCGATCAGGTAGCTGCGGCCAGCCGTGCAGCCGATATTGTCAGGGAAGCCGTGCCGCTCGCAGCCTTGCCGGTGCTTGGCCCACACCCCAACCCCCGCCCGGTGGGCACCGCCGAAATCATTCGCCAGCGCCGCAGCGGCCAGCGTTTTAATCCGCGCTACGCGCTCACCAAGCCAGCTTTCTACCGAATGCTCGACGCCGTGCTGCCCCGGCCACAACTGCCATGGCTGACCCAGCCCGCACCCCCGCGTATCCATCTGCTGCTTTTCGTCCTGCGCGTCGATGGTTTGCCCAGCGGTATTTACCTGCTGCCGCGGACGCCGGCTGCTGCCACCGAACTGCCTGCCGCGCTGCTGCCGGCGGACCAGCGCTTCGCTGCCAGTCGCCCGGTGATCGAGTTTGACAGCGAATGCCCGTCGCATCTTGGCCTGATCCAGCTCGCCGAAATCGGTCTGCAGGAAATGCAGCGCCTGGCGCGTTCGCTGTCCTGTCATCAGGATATTGCCGCGACCAGCGCCTTCTCCCTTGGCATGCTCGGCGAATTCGACGAAGCCGCAGCCAGCGGCCACGGCTATCGCGAACTTTTGCGTGAAGCAGGGCTGGTCGGGCAGGTGCTTTACCTCGAAGCGGAAGCCGCAGAGGTGCGCGGCACCGGCATCGGCTGCTTCTTCGACGACCCGGTCCACCAGCTGATTGGGCTGTCCGGGAAGCGCTATCAAAGCGTCTATCACTTCACCATCGGCACGCCGATTACCGACGAACGGATCGAAACCGGCCCGCCATATCCCCAGCGCGCATTGGAAAATTCATGACCCCGCAACTTGCTTCCTTTCTGTCCGAACATGGTTTTGCTGCCGACAACGTCAACACCCCACACGCGGATGGCCGTTTCACACCGCTGATGCGCGCCGCCAAGCTAGGCCGGCTGGACATTGTCGAAGAACTTATTGGCCTCGGTGTCGATCTTCAGGCACTGAATGCGGACGGCTGCAACGCCTTGTGGCTGGCTTGCTATAACGGTAGCCATGAAATTATCGAACGCCTGATCGCAGCCGGTATCGACATCAATGTTCAAAATGGAAACGGTGCCACTTGCCTGATGTACGTCTCCTCCAACAGCAAGCCGGACCTGGTCAAATTACTGCTGGAGAAGGGCGCCAACGCCAAATTGAAGAATTTTGACGACTTCAGCGCCCTGGATCTCGCCGCCTCTGTGGACTGCCTGAAACTTCTGCGCAAAGCCGCTTGATGCAATTGCAAATTATTGATTGACATAAAACCCCTGTAAACTGTAGGCCGAAGTTCTTCAAAATTTGGGCGTTTAGCCAGGAGTCGGTCATGCAACAATTATCAGCACAGGGTCAACAATTTATTCAGGATTTGGCGCAACGCTACGGCGTCAGTACCGATGCGGCAATCACCATGCTCTATGCGGTCATGAACGGCAATGGCACGATGGCACAATTCAGCCACCCGGAACTCGGTGGCTCCGGCCAGTGGATGCAGGGCGGCATGACAATGGTCGGCGACATGTTCAACTACGGCCTGAAGTCAAAAGTCGACGGCCTCTGCGTTGAAATATCGAATCAACTGATGAATCAGCCCGGGTATTTCCGGGCGCCGGTCAGCCAGAGCCAGTTTCAGTCATCCAACAATTCCCAGGGCGGCAGCCTTTTTGTATCGGCCGCCGCGGCCGGTCAATGGTGGCCGGGTGATTTAGGCTCGCCGTCGTCGACCGGTGGTCAGAACAACGTGCGCTATGCCGTATTCCCCTCGTCGCGTCGTCTGGTCGTCGATATTGGCGGGCAAGTCACCGTGTACGACACGCTGGATAATCAAATTGGCGGTGTTTCGCAACAGCAGGGCGGCAATGATTCGATGACTTTCAGCAGCCAGTACGGCACGATCGCTGTCAACAGCCTGCCGGTCATCAGCGTTAATGGCTACCTGCAACAACAGCAGCCGCAGCAAAACTTCATGGCGCCGCCCCAGCCCCAGTTCAACGAAGCGCCAGCGTATCAACAGGCTTCCCCTGCACAAAATAGCGACGTTTTCGCCAAGATCGAACGACTGGCCGAACTGTTCCAGAAAGGCATCCTGACTGAGCAGGAATATTCCACCAAGAAAATGGAACTGCTCAGCCAGCTTTGATTGCCTTCCGAGCCAGCCAGAAAACTGGCTGGCTCGCGATTGACTGCAGTTCACTGTTGCAAGTCATGTTTGCCGGCACCTTCCCGGCGAGATATTGCCCGCCTGGTTGAGTCCGCTCCGAACGCGACAGTTGCGTTGTTCATCACGCAGCCCATGCCTGGCGTTATTGCAGGGCATGGTACTCAGGGCTTGAGTGTGGCGATGTCAATGACGAAACGGTACTTGACGTCACTCTTCAACATTCGCTCGTAAGCCCCATTGATATCCTGCATGTTGATGATCTCGATATCCGAAGTGATGTTGTGCTGTCCGCAGAAATCGAGCATTTCCTGAGTTTCTGCAATGCCGCCGATGACTGAACCGGCAACGGCCTTGCGCCCAAGAATAAGCGGCACTGTGCTCAAGGTCGGGGCCAGGTCGCCCAGCAGTCCGACCAGCACCAGGGTTCCGCTCAGCGATAGCGTTGGTAGATAAGGATTGACGTCATGCTGGTAAGGAACCGTGTCGATGATCAGATCAAAGTGGTTTTTGGCAGTCCGCATCTGAGTTGCATCGGTAGAGAGAACGATGTGGTCAGCACCCAGGCGACGTGCATCACCTTCCTTGCCCGGGGAGCGTGTGAACAGTGTGACCTCGGCGCCGAGCGCTTTGGCCAGTTTGATTCCCATGTGTCCCAAGCCGCCCAGTCCTACGATTGCAACCCGGCTACCGGGCCCGACCTTCCAGTGGCGTAGCGGTGACCAGGTTGTGATGCCGGCGCAAAGCAATGGAGCGGCACCGGCTAGATCCAAACCATCGGGCACCTTCACCACGAACCTTTCGGTGGCGACAATTTTTTCGGAATAGCCGCCGTAGGTTGGCATGCCATTGATACGGTCTTTGCTGCCGTAGGTCAGGGTATGTCCTTCTTCGCAATACTGTTCCAGACCTTGCTCACAGGGCGAACAGTGTTGGCAGGAATCAACCATGCAGCCGACTCCTACGCTCTCGCCAACTTTGAACTTGTTCACCGCGGCACCAACGCTGACGACTCGACCGATGATTTCATGTCCGGGCACGATGGGGTAGAAACTCCAGCCCCAGTCGTTGCGAGCCATATGCAGGTCTGAGTGACACACACCGCAATAGAGAATCTCGATTTCGACGTCGTCCGGACGGAGATCACGACGCTCAAAACGTAAGGGGGAAAGTGCTGCACTTGCGGATTGGGCGGCAAAGCCCAGAACTTTCATGGTCATTTTGTTCCTCCTGGAAATGTTCTGCTGGTCGTCAATGTAGTTCCTTATCATTGATTTGATAAGAAGCAATCAATTGCACGGATATATGGGAAATACATCAGGCCTCTGGCAAGCCTGACGATCTAGGTGCATTCATTGCGGTAGTCGGTACCGCTGTTTTATCAAAGCAGCCGCCCAATTGGGCGCTTCGCCAACGGAAGTCGGTGAGAATCGTTTAAAGGTGATGGCCGCTGATTCTTCTACAGTGATCGGGTGGCAATGACCACGCCCGGGTCATCCGGGTCATGATGCAATGAAAAGCCGAGTTGACGTGCGAATTTGAGCATTTTGTCGTTTGAGGCAAGGATAAAGCCTTCCATGCTCGTCATGCCGCGTGCTTTTGCGGCATCAATCAGCGTCATCATGAGGATGCCGGCGACGCCACTGCCTTGCCAGGCGTCATCGACGGCAACGGCAAATTCGCAGCTGTTGCCGGCGGGATTGCCTACATATCGCGAGACGCCGATTTCTACTTCATTTCCCTCCTGTTGTATCACTGCAACCAGCGCCAGGTGCCGAACGTAATCGATCTCGGTCAGGTATTTCAACTTGCCGGGAGGCAGTTCCTTGAAGGTGGACATGAATCGCTTGTAGCGCGAGTTCGGTGAAAGATGCCGTACAAAGTCCTGTTCCATGGGGGCGTCTTCCCGCCTGATCGGGCGGATGGTGACCGGGCTACCATCAAACAGATAGCGTGTGCGAACGAGTTCGGCCGGATAGTCACTCACGGCTGTCGCTCCGCCCCTGGTTCCGTGTCTCTGGCTGCCAGATAGGCGATGATGCCGTCGAGCGTCACGACCTTGCCGTAGTCGATTTCGGGAATATTGACGCCCAGCTTTTCATGGATGGTTTCCAGAACGTTCAGCCAGTCCATGGAGTCCAGATCGATCTGCGTGCGTAGTGGCTTGTCGGCGATGATGTGGCCCGGATCGATTTCCGGGGCCAGCGTCTTTACAATATCGAGTACTGCCGCGCGGATTTGTTCGTTGTTCAGGGTCATCGTCACTCCCATTATTCCAGCGTCGAGCAATCACCTTCCGGCAGGCCGAGTTCCCTGGACTTGAGGAGCCGACGCATGATTTTCCCACTACGAGTATGTGGCAGCGCTTTGGCGAAAGCAATTTCCTTCGGCGCCACGGCGGCACCCAGTCGCCGACGTGCATGAGCCATCAGTTCCAGGCGCAGTTCGTCGCTGGCCAGGACATCGAGCTTGGGCACGACAAAGGCCTTGATCGCTTCACCGGCAAGGGTATCCGGCTTGCCGATAACGGCCGCCTCAGCGACGGAAGGGTGTTCCATCAATACGTTCTCGACCTCTATCGGCCCGATCAGGTGTCCGGCCGACTTGATGACATCATCACGCCGGCCGACAAACCAGTAGTAGCCATCGCTATCCCGCCGCACCAGATCGCCGGAGAGATACAGGTTGTTGATAAAACACGCCTTGTAGCGCTCGGCTTGGTCAAGATAGGCGCGAAACATGGACGGCCAACCTGCTTCCAGCGCCAATTCGCCGATGGTGTCGGGGGTGTCGATCCGTGTGATGGCATTGTCGGGCAGGCGGCGAACCACATGGGCTTTGACGCCCGGCAAGGGGCGTCCCATGGATCCCGGCTTTATGTCTCCCGCCGCAGTATTGGCAATCATGATGCTGCCGGTCTCGGTTTGCCACCAATTGTCATGAATGGGCTGCCCGAGAGTATTCAGCCCCCACCAGACCGCTTCCGGGTTCAGCGCTTCGCCGACGCTGGCAATGAAACGAAGTTCCGGAAAATTCTGGTTGGCAAATAACTCGGTGCCGGCTTTCATCAGCATGCGAATCGCCGTTGGCGCGGTGTACCAGACATTGACCCGCTCTTTTTGAAGAGTCTGAATCCAGCGTGCTGCGTCAAACTCGGCCTGCTCCACAATGCTCGTCACGCCAAGCACCAAGGGGGCGACAATGCCGTAACTTGTGCCAGTCACCCAGCCCGGGTCGGCGGTGCACCAATAGACGTCGTCGGGATGCAAGTCGAGTGCGGTGCGCGCAGTCGCAACATGGCTGACGACGGCACCGTGAACGTGGATGGCCCCCTTGGGCATGCCGGTGGTGCCACTGGTGAAATGCAGCAGCGCCGGGTCTTCGGCGAAGGTGGGTACAAGCGCCGGCGTATCAGGGGCAAGCTGCAGCAAAGCTTGCAGATCCAGTGTCCCCGCAATTTCTCCCGAGGCGGGGGTATCCACCAGCAGAACGTGTTTGAGGCTTGGCAGCTCGCTACGAAGAATCTGGATTTTGCGTTGATAGGTCATCGCAGTGGTTACCAGAACGCCGCCCTTTGCTTGCCCGATGCGGTTGCGGATGGGTTCCGGGCCAAAGGCCTGAAAGAGAGGGGAGACGACCGCGCCAATTTTCAGTGCGCCCAATAGGGCAACGTACAGTTCAAGCCTGCGGTCGCACAGTACGAATACATAATCGCCTTTGACCACGTGCAATGATTTGAGGAGGTTGGCGAATCGGTTGGTCAGCCCGGCGAGTTCACGATAGCTGACCGAGCGCGGGGGGCCGTCCACGCCCAAAAATCGGAAGGCCGTTTTCTCGGCAAGCGGCGAATTGGCATGGCGATCCACGGCGAGATAGGCAATGTTGAGCGTTTCATCGCGTAATGCGCCAAGCTGCGATCGCGATAACGCTGCCCCCGTCTCCCCGCCATTTTCGATAGTGGAGGAGCGCGAGTCAGCAGGCGATTTTCGAATATAAGCCGGTCTCATGATGCTTCCGATGAAGTATCCCATCTCATGGTGGGCCTGCACTTTGCCCACCGTATTGATGCTTCTCAATATTGGCTCGAATATGCGCTTCCGCAAGTTTTGCCTAACCTATTAGAACGCATGCGAGCATCCGGCTGAATTGCCCGCGCGGGCAATTCTCACCGCGAAATGCCATGCCGCCAAAGTCGAAATAGCCTGTTGCCGCCACTGCTGGCTTTCGCCGCTGGACAGCTTTGCTCGCTCCGCGTAGCATCGTTGCCCCGTCAGCAAAGCTTCGCGATGTCTCATTTTTCTTACGCCCGCGCCTGCGGTATCGACTTCGGTACCTCCAATTCCACCGTTGGCTGGATAAGGTCGGGGTACTCGACACTGTTGCCACTGGAGGATGACAAGCCGACGCTGCCCTCGGTGGTTTTCTTCAATGCCGAGGAAAATTCCGTCAGTTTTGGCCGGGCCGGACTCAGGGAATACCTTGAGGGTTACGAATGTCGCCTGATGCGCTCGTTGAAAAGCCTGCTGGGCAGCAGTTTGATCGATGGTCGTACCGATGTTCAGGGCACGGTGGTGATTTTTCGTGATCTGCTGACACGTTTTATCGCCAGCCTGAAGGCGCGAGCCGAAGTGCAGGGCGGACGTACCTTCGATCAGGCGGTATTGGGGCGACCGGTGTTTTTTGTCGATGATGACCCGGCGGCAGACCGGGTGGCCGAGCAGACGCTGGCTGATATCGCCCGTGCTGTCGGCTTCAGCGACATCAGTTTTCAGTACGAGCCGATTGCCGCGGCCTTTCACTATGAGACAACGCTGGCTCGCGAAGAGCTGGTACTGGTGGCGGATATCGGTGGCGGTACGTCGGATTTCTCGATTGTCCGGCTGTCACCGCAGCGCGCCAGGGCGGCGGAGCGCTGGAGCGATGTGCTGGCCAACACGGGTGTTCATATCGGCGGGACGGATTTCGACAAGCAACTCAGTCTGGCGTCGGTCATGCCTTTGCTGGGACATCGCAGCCTGCTCAAGAGCGGGCGCGAAATGCCGGCCAGCATCTATTTCAACCTCGCCACCTGGCACACCATCAACTTCGCCTATGCCCGCCAGGTTTGGGCCGACCAGCAAAATCTGCTACTTGATGCGATGGCGCCAGACTGCCTGAATCGCCTTCTGGCGCTTATTCGGGAGCGGGCCGGACACTGGCTGGCGCATCAGGTCGAGCAGGCCAAGATAGCGCTATCGGCGGGGGAGACCGCTGTCCTTCAGTTGGATCGTTTTGCACCGGGCGAACAAGCAACGCTGACCGGCCTCGAGTTTGATCTGGCAACGGACATGCTTGTTGAAAAAGTGGAGGGCTCGGTGACCCGGCTGCTGTCCGATGCCGGCCTTGCCGCGAGCGGTATCGACACGATTTTCTTCACCGGTGGCTCAAGCGGGATTCCACGCTTGCGTCAGCGTATCGCGGCACTTTTGCCTCAGGCACAGGTGGTCGAAGGTGACTTGTTCGGCAGTATTGGCGCCGGCCTGGCGGTAGATGCCGCCCGTCGCTATGGCACCGTGCAGCAATCAGCGGTCAGCGAATGACGGGCAAATTTGCATTGTGGCGGGATGCGCAATCCGCTGACGTGCGCGCAGAACTGGATAATTTGCTGGCCTACCAGCCGGAACTGGAATTCACAGAGGGATTGGTCAGTTTGTTGTCGGTCGTTCCGTGTCCCGGCCTCATTGATCTTTATTATGATCTTTTTTATTGCTGCAAGCCGGCATTCAAAGTCGCTGTCAGGCAGTTGCACGATCCCCACGAGCTATCGCAATTTCTTCTGCTGGCCGAGCGTGCGCTGGTCGATCAAACGGATTTCGATGCGTTCACAGTGTGCTGGTCGGACGATCATGATATCGATGCAATCATCTTCTGGTTAAAGCGTCATGCATCGACCAAAACTGCTGCGGGGCATCACGCCTGACAGGCTGAGCGTGCTGCTCAGGCTTTCAGACTTTCGGTTGTTCCGCCACCTTCTCTGCCAGCGATGCTTCTTTGCTGACGGCGAGCAGGGCGCTGGCTTGGGCTGAACACTGCTCAGAAATCTTTTCGTCGATTGCCTTGAGCCAGCGGTTTGGAATGCTGTCAAGCCCGTAGCGTGCGCCAGCCAGCATGCCGGCAATGGCGCCGGTGGTATCGGCGTCACCGCCGCGATTGACGATGTCGATCAGACAATCCTCAAAGGTTTCGGTTGCAAAAAATGACTGGAAAACCGCCTGCATGGTCTCGACCACATAGCCGCTCGGGTTGTCGCAGCGCCGCCGGTCGTAGGCGAAGACGGGGTGTGTCCGGACCAACTTGGCGGCGTGCTTGCGCTCGACCTCGACGGCGTCCAGGCCGGCGAGCATATCCTGAATCATGAAGATCAACGTCTGGCAGGCTGCATCTGAAAGTACATTGTGATGGGTAACGTGGGCCTGCGCATTACTTGCAAAAATCGTCGTTTTTTCCGGTTGACCGTAGCAGGCAAGCGCTATTGGCAAAACGCGCATGGCAGCGCCGTTTCCGGCATCGTGTTCCGACGCCGGGGCTTCCGGATTGCCGGTCTTGCGGAACTGGATCAGGTTTCGGCGCACCGTGTTGCCGATGTCGACGGGTTTGGCGCGCATCCAGGCGTCGAAGGCTTCGGCTGCTGCCTGGGCATCGACGGCACGTTTGGCGAGAATGGCTTCGCCGAGGGCCAGTGACATGGTGGTGTCGTCGGTGACCTGGCCGGCTTTCAAGCGTAGCCAGCCGCCGCCGGTGATTTCTTCATGGACGCCGATTTGATGGCGAATTTCGTTGGGGGTCAGGAACTCGACCGTGGCACCAAGTGCATCACCTACAGCCAAGCCAAGATAGGCAGCAATGGCTCGACCGACATGCGGTTCGTTGAGCGGGGTAACGCGGCGGCGTACAGGGGCGTTTCTGGCGATCAGTTCTCCGGTCCAAAACATTTCGCGTAATCCTTGCATACCCCGCATGAGGGGGCTGGACAAACGTAGATGCCTTCACGTGAGCAGAACTGGCGATAGAGGAATTTCTTCCACTTCATATCGCCGGTATTTGCCCGCGCCAGGGCAGGGAAATTTACCTGCATGAGTTTAGTCAGTTCTTCGCGATTGGCCAAGCCAAGGTCTTGCCACAGGTGATCGCGACCGGCGCAGGCGGTAGCGACAATGTTGGCGATCAGCAGCTCGGACGGATATTTGTTGGCGCGATGGTCGAGCATGAGCTTTTGCAGATCGCTCCACTCGGGAATGTCTTCGATGTCCCGCAATGTTCCGTGAGATTTAAGTCCCGGGAAGTAGCGATGGATCAGGTTTTGATAGACGCCAGCGCCCAGCCCGAGATCGGCGGGCAGGCATCCGCTTTCGGCAATCTGGCCGGCAATCATGCTGGCCAGCAATGAACGGTTCGGATCGGCAGCCACCTTCGCCGGGGCTGGCAGGGCCAGCAATTCGGCGAACAGCGTGGCGCGGTAGGGAAGTCGATCCGGACCGTTCATGGCCGGTGCCTTACTTGCTCGGGTACTCGACCAGAATGTCCTCGTCACGGACGATCATCTGGCAGGCGAGGCGCCACTGGGTGGGGGGAATGTCGTCAACGTACATCTGCTCGATCTGGCCCTTGGTAATGTGGCCGAGTTCGACCAGGGCAGCGACCTCGCGAACGTTGAGCGGGCCGCCCATCGGTGCGCGCTTGCCGTCGACCGACGATACCTTGACCAGACAAGTGCCGCAGTTGCCTTCCTGGCAGCCGAAGTCGATCGGGATGTGATGTTCCTTAGCCAGTGAAAGGATGGTCTGGGTGTGACTGCCGGCGACGGCATAGACCGTCTTGTCCTTGTGCAAAGGGCTGCTGAATGTGATGAGGGCCATTTTTACGTTCTCCTGAAAAGCGGGTTGATTTGAATTTCTCTGATTAGGCTGGGTAATTGCTTTTAATCTTGTTGGGTAGTTGCGGCGTTCAGGCTGGTTTGACGACCAGTTCACCACCGATGATCTGCGCCTGGCAGGCCAGCCGATGGCCACGTGGCGCCATGTTGTCCTTGAGTACCTGGTCTTCCAGCACGCTTGGCGGAGCGAGGTTTTCGCCACCGGAAACAATTTTGGTCAGGCAGGTGCAGCATTCGCCTTCGCGGCAACCGTAGGTGATACCGGCACCGACTTTTTCGGATACTTCAATGAGGCGGGTGCCGGCCGGTACGGTGACCGATACGCCGATATCCTGAAAGGTGACTTTGGCTTTAGGCATTGTTTTCCCCTGTTGTTATGCGAGCGCCGCCATGTCGACATCGCGGTGTTCTACCCGGCCGGTCAGGTGACGGGCCAGTTGTTCGCCGAGTTCCCGGCATGCGTCGAGTTCATTGGCATCCGGTACCAGCTTGATGCGCAAGCCTTCGACCGGGACGCGCAGCTTCAGGCCGCGCAGGCGATCCTCGATCAGGCGTACTGCTTCGCCGCTCCAGCCATAGGAGCCGAAAGCGGCGCCGAGCTTGCCCTTGATATTGACCGTGGTCAGCGATGAGAGCAGATCCCAGATCGGCTTGACCGCGTCGGCGTTGATGGTCGGGCTGCCGAAGGCAATGCCATCAGCCTCTTCGACCAGATCGGTAAAGATGTCAGCTTCGCCGCCTTCGAGGTCGTAGAGTGAAACCCGCACGCCGCCCAGGCTTTCGGCCCCGGCGGCAAGTGCTTCAGCCATGCGCCGGGTGTTGCCGTAGGCGGAGAGGTAAAAGACGACCAGAGTCTTCTCGCTACGCGCTTCGTTGAATAGCCGGGGTGTGGCCAGTTCGCGGTAGCGATGCACGTAATCACGCGGCTTGTGGCGAAGTACCGGACCGTGAGCCGGCGCAATCAACTGGATATCGAGCGGTTCGATCAGCGCTATGGCATCGAGCACATACTCGCGGAAGGGCCGCATGATGTGGGCGTAGTAGTACTCGAATGAAAAGCGGAAGTCGCCGACCGTGTCGTTGAACAGACGGTTGTCGCAGAAGTGGCATCCGAAAATGTCGCCGGTGAACAGCAGGCCGTCTTCGACCAGATAGGTGCATTGCGTGTCCGGCCAATGCAGGTAGGGCGTGTGCAGGAAGCGCAAGGTGCGGCCACCGAGGTCGACGGTGTCGTCGGTGGTGACCGGGATGTATTCTGGCGGCTTCTCGCCGGTCGGCTTCAACAGCGCCTTGAGCATCATCTGGGCGCGGCTGGACAAGTAAACCTTGGCTTGCGGTGCGCGCTTGAGCAGCTCGGGTAGTGCGCCGCTGTGGTCCGGCTCCAGATGGTTGAGGACGATGGTGGTGATTTCTTCATACGTCGCCACCGACTCCAGACGACGGAAAAAATCGTCGGCGAAGTTTTCCTTCACGGTGTCGATGATCGCCACGCCATTGTCGCCACGCACGACATACGAGTTGTAGCTGGTGCCGTTGGCGGTTTTCAGAATGATGTCAAAACTCCGCAGATGCGGGTCGAGGGCGCCCACCCAGTGGACGCCAGGAGCAATTTCTACGGCGTTATCAGTGATGGCCGCAGTTGCCATGGCTGGTTTCCTCTTGTTCATGGTCGTGCGCGTGACTGCCGCAGCTGCCATGTCCTTCGGGGCCGTGTACGCAGGCTTCGATGTTGCCTTCCGGCAGTTCGATATTTTTCAGACCGATCCAGGCGTCGACCGCGGCAACGTCAAAACCGACTTGCCGCTCTTCGCCGATTTCCATCAGCGGGCGGCGGATGAGCAAGGGGTTATCGAGCAATAGATGCAGCGCAGACTCGAAACCCAGGTTTTCCGGCACGATTTCGCCTGACTTGATGGCCGGCGCCGACGGGTTGAACCAGTCGCTGACCGGCAGCTTGCCGAGAAAAGCGAGCAAGCGGTCAGCCGTCCAGGCCTCGACTTTTAGACTTTTGGCCTGGACGGTATGCCCGGCGGCAGCGAGCAGTGTCTTCTGGCGAAGATTGCCCTTGCAGCCGGGTTTTTCGTAGAACGTGACGACGGCCATTACGCCGCCTCGCGCCACAAGCCGAATTCCTTCAGCTTTTCGATCGGGATGCCGGTCAGCGACCCGGGCGGGTTCAGGAACTCGCCCAGCTCGTCGACGATGGCCATTTCGATCGGGCAGATCGCAGCGCATTGCGGCACGCTGTGATCGCCCAGGCACTCGGTACATTTGCCGTCGTCGATCAGGAAATGGGGTTTGTCTTCGTAGATCGCGTCGTTCGGGCAGACATCGACGCAAGCCCAGCAATTGACACAGGATTGGGTGATTTGCAGGGCCATGTCATAACTCCTGATGAGCCGCCCCGGCGGCGACAGGCGCCACTTCGGGGGGGAATGAAGATAGGGAGCAAAGAAGGCTTTTCATTTATGCCACCTTTTTGCTGTCGACCGCGGGAAGCAGCTTGCCGGTCGCTGCGATTTCCCTGTACACCGCCATCACGGCTTCCTCGATCGGCTCCATCGCGTGTTCGCCGTTCGGCGCGATGCCGGCGGCTTCCAGCTTGGCCCATGGTTCGTAGCCGACCTTGGAGCAAAGCACGACCTCACAGCCGGCGAGGATCCGGATGTTGCGATCGAGCAGCGATTCGGTAGCACCGGCATCGACCACGTCGCCATCCCCGCAGGAATCCATGCCGCCGCAGTACAGTTCGGTCTTGCGGTGGCTCATGAAGCGGACACCTTCCGGCGAGGCTTCGTAGATCAGGAATTCCTTGGCATGGCCGAAGTGCTCGGCAACGATGCCGTTCTTGCCGGCGACCGCCATCAGCACCGGGCGCGAACCTTCCGGAATGCCATCGGCCTTCGGCTTGACGACGCCGCGCTTGGCGTCCAGCTTCTCGATGATTTCGTCATGCACTACCTTGCGGCGGACCATGGCGGCTTCGTAATCGACATCCATGACATCGATCTTGTCGAGCGTGAACTCATCACCGCGATCTTCGCCGAGCAGGCCGACCGCATCGGCCCGGCACTGGCGGCAGTGGCGCATCATCGCCATGTCGCCGGCGCAGGCATCCTGCAGATCCTGCAGCATTTCCGGGGTAGGTTCCGGCTGTTCCATGATGCCGTAGTAGGTGCCGTGCTCAGGCTCGGCAATCAGCGGCATGACGTTGTGCAGGAAGGCGCCCTTGGCCTTGACTATCTTCGAAACTTCCTTGAGATGCTCGTCATT
This sequence comes from Betaproteobacteria bacterium, assembly GCA_016709965.1. Lineage (NCBI taxonomy): Bacteria > Pseudomonadati > Pseudomonadota > Betaproteobacteria > Rhodocyclales > Azonexaceae > Azonexus > Candidatus Azonexus amarohabitans. The sequence continues at coordinate 95,182 of JADJLT010000002.1, read as the reverse complement.
GACGCCGGGAATCAGCACCGAGTTGACCTTCACCAGGATGCCGCGGTCGGTCAGCATCTGCAGACCTTTCTGCTGCTGCTCGATCAGGATGCGGGCACCTTCAACGCCGAAGATGCGTTTGTTCTCCCAGAAGATCCACGGATATATCTTGGCACCAACTTCGGGGTCGACACAGTTGATGGTGATCGTCACGTGGTCGATGTTGTGCTGGGCAATACGGTCGACATACATCGGCAGGTTGAGGCCGTTGGTCGACACGCACAGCTTGATGTCCGGGGCGCGCTCGGACAGCTGTTCGAATGTTTCAAAAGTGCGGCCCGGGTTGGCCAGAGGGTCTCCTGGTCCGGCGATGCCGAGTACGGTCATCTGCGGAATTTCGGCGGCAACGGCAAGCACTTTCTTGATCGCCTGATCCGGCGTCAGCACTTCGGAGACGACGCCCGGACGGGATTCATTGGAGCAGTCGTACTTGCGGTTGCAGTAATTGCACTGGATGTTGCAGGCCGGGGCGACGGCCACGTGCATGCGGGCGAAGTAGTGGTGCGCTTCTTCCGAATAGCAGGGGTGGTCCTGAACCTTGGCGCGAATGTGGTCGGGTAAATGGCCCAGTGCATCCGGCGCCGTACCGCAGCCGCTGGATGCACAGCCGCCACCTTCAGCAGCAGGGGCGGTGTTACTGATAACAGGTAGTTCCACGATGTAGGCTCCTCAAATGCAGTCGGAACCTATTCAGCAATCGGTGTGCCAGTGCCTGTTTTGTTTATAAAACAACCAGATAGGATTTTTGCTTGCAGGCTATGTCGAGTTGCTTGTCGCAAATGCTACAGGCCGGAAGGGAGACCATACACATGCTGCCCCAGAATTTTTTCGGTTCTCAGCTTCGCACGACTGATGAGCGTTTTACCAGGATTGGCTTTACCGATGTGTTGTGAGGGAAATTACCAATCCGGTTCTCAAGCATTCGGGTACCAGAATTGCTTGAATAATTTATCAAAATAATCCCTTCTGTAACTTTCTTGCGGGTTATACACAGAGCAATCCAATAAAACATTCAAAGAGAACAGCGATGAAAAAAATCCGTAGTCTGCTTGTGGCCAACCGCAGCGAAATCGCCATCCGCGTCCTGCGTGCCGCTTCCGAACTGGGTATTCGCACCGTAGCGATTTACTCCAACGAAGACCGTTTTGCCCTGCATCGATTCAAGGCCGATGAGTCCTATCTGGTGGGTGAGGGTAAGAAGCCTATTCAGGCTTATCTCGATATCGATGACATTATCCGCATTGCCAAAGAGGCTGGCGTCGATGCGATTCACCCGGGCTATGGCTTCCTGTCGGAGAACCCAAGTTTTGCCGATGCCTGCGCCAGTGCGGGGATCGCCTTTATCGGCCCGAATGGCGATGTCATGAGGCAGCTGGGCAATAAGGTAGCTGCGCGTAATCTGGCTGAGCGGGCCGGTGTACCGGTTGTGCCCGCGACGCCGGCCCTGCCGGCAGACCTGAATGAAGCCAAGGCTTTAGCCGATACAGTTGGCTATCCGTTGATGCTCAAGGCCAGTTGGGGCGGTGGCGGACGCGGTATGCGCGTGGTCGAGAATGTCGACGAACTACCCGGTGCACTGGATGTTGCCCGGCGCGAGGCCATGGCTGCTTTCGGCAACGACGAGGTCTATCTGGAGAAACTGGTGCGCCGGGCCCGGCACGTCGAAGTACAGGTTCTGGGCGACAAGCATGGCGAACTGGTGCACCTTTTTGAACGGGATTGCACCGTTCAGAGGCGCAACCAGAAGGTTGTCGAACGTGCACCGGCGCCTTATCTGGACGAAGCAACCCGAGAGGCCTTGTGCCAGTCGGCCATTCAACTGGCCCGTGCGGCTAATTACACGCATGCCGGTACCGTCGAATTCCTGATGGATGCCGACACCGGGCAGTTCTACTTCATCGAGGTCAATCCGCGCATTCAGGTCGAGCACACGGTGACGGAGCAAATTACCGGTATCGATATCGTCAAGGCCCAGATCCGTGTCACCGAAGGTCACCATATTGGCGACGGAGCTTCCTTTATCCCGAAACAAGCCGATATCCGAATGTCCGGTCATGCCCTGCAATGCCGGGTGACCACCGAAGACCCGGAGAACGCCTTTACGCCGGATTATGGCCGGATTACGGTTTACCGCAGCGCGGCCGGTTTCGGTATTCGTCTTGATGCCGGCACCGCCTACTCGGGCGCAGTCATCACGCCGTTCTACGATTCGCTGTTGGTCAAGGTGACTGCCTGGGGGCGCAGCAGCGACGAGGCCGCGTTGCGCATGGATCGTGCCCTGCGGGAATTTCGGGTTCGTGGCCTGGCCACCAATCTGCAATTCCTCGAAAATCTCATAGCCCATCCGTTGTTCCGCTCGGGCGAATGCACCACCCGTTTCATCGACAGCACGCCCGAACTCTTTACCTTTGCCAAGCGGCGCGATCGGGCCAGCCGTCTGGTCAAATTTCTTGGGCATGTCGCGGTCAACGGTAATCCCGAGATGAAAGGTCGTAAATTGCCGACCTTGCCGCTGGCCCGGCCGATCAAGCCGTCCCTTGATCTCGGTACACCCATTCCAGCCGGTACCCGCGACAAATTGAAGGAACTCGGTGCCGAAGGCTTCTCTGGCTGGATGAAGGCCCAGCCGCAGGTGCTGCTCACCGACACCTCGATGCGCGATGCGCATCAATCCCTGTTTGCCACCCGCATGCGCACGCATGACATGCTGGCCATCGCCCCTTACTACGCTCGCATGGCACCTAACCTGTTCTCGCTGGAATGCTGGGGTGGCGCTACCTTCGACGTAGCCCTGAGATTTCTCAAGGAAGACCCTTGGGAACGCCTGACCCGATTGCGCCAGGCGGTACCCAACATCCTTTTCCAGATGCTGTTGCGTTCTTCAAATGCGGTGGGCTATACCAACTACAGCGACAACGTGGTGCGCTATTTCGTGCAGCAGGCGGCCGAGAACGGCATCGATGTGTTCCGCGTCTTCGATTCCCTGAACTGGGTCGACAACATGCGGGTAGCGATGGATGCCGTGGTCGAGAGCGGCGCGTTGTGCGAAGGGGCTCTGTGCTATACCGGCGACCTGTTCGACAGCAGCCGGCCCAAGTTCAACCTCAATTATTACGTCAATCTGGCCAAACAGTTGGAAAAAGCCGGGGCGCATATCATCGGTATCAAGGATATGGCAGGTGTCGCCAAGCCGCGTGCCATCACGGCGCTGGTCAAGGCGTTGAAGGAAGAAGTCGGATTGCCGTTGCATTTCCATACTCATGACACCAGCGGCATTGCTGCTGCGTCCGTGCTGGCTGCCGTCGAGGCGGGTTGCGATGCCGTGGATGGTGCGCTCGACGCCCTTTCCGGCCTCACCTCGCAGCCTAATCTGGGCTCCATCGCCGCGGCACTGAAAGGCAGCGAGCGTGACCCGCTCATTGATCATGCGGCCATGATGTCGCTATCGAATTATTGGGAAGGCGTGCGCCATGCCTACGCGCCGTTCGAGCCGGAAATCCGCTCCGGCACGTCGGATGTGTACAACCACGAAATGCCCGGCGGGCAATATACCAATCTGCGCGAACAAGCCCGGGCCATGGGGTTGGCGCATCGCTGGCCGGAAATCTCCCGGGCTTATGCCGAGGTCAATCGTCTGTTCGGCGACATCGTCAAGGTGACGCCGACCTCCAAAGTGGTGGGTGACATGGCCATCTTCATGGTGGCCAATGACCTGAAGCCGGAAGATGTTGCCAATCCCGACAAGGACATTGCCTTCCCGGAATCGGTGATTTCCCTGTTCAAAGGCGAACTAGGTTTTCCGCCGGAGGGTTTCCCGAAAGCCCTGGAGGCCAAGGTGCTCAAGGGCGAGCCGCCATTGTCCGGACGGGCCGGCGACTTCCTGGCACCGGTTGATCTGGAGGCGATGCGCAAGGAACTGGAACATGTCATCGGCCGCCAGGCTGGCGATACCGATCTGGCCTCGTATCTGATGTACCCCAAGGTCTTCCGGGAGTATGCCGAACATCGTCGTGAATTTGGCGATGTCTCACTGTTGCCCACCTCGGCGTTCTTCTACGGCCTGCAGGATCGCGAGGAAATTGCGATCGACATTGAAAAGGGCAAGACGTTGGTTTTGCGCCAAACCGGGCGCGCCGAGGCGCCGGACGAAGAGGGCAAGGTCCGCGTCTTCCTCGAACTGAATGGACAGCCGCGGACGGTGCGCATTCCCAAGGCTGGCCTGGAGCAGGCCAGCAAGGCACGACCGAAGGCGGATAACGCCAATCCCAAGCACGTAGCTGCGCCCATGCCGGGCATGGTGGTGACGGTAGCGGTCAAGGTCGGGCAAAAGATCAGCAAGGGAGCCTCGCTACTGTCCATCGAGGCCATGAAGATGGAAACCATGCTGAGCACAGATCGTGATGTCGTGATCAAGGCGGTTCATGTCAAACCCGGCGATGTCATTGCTGCCAAGGATCTCATCGTCGAGTTTGCCTGAGGCCCCATGAGGGCTAGGAGGGAGATGCGTTTGTCGACTAACTGACAATGTGGTTTCCTCTATCTGGCTGATTTTCAGGATAAATATTCTGGCGTTGCTCTTGCTAGTCGATAGGTATGAAAACCTTTCTTGACTGGTCGGCTTACGACACTTACGGCATGGGCGATGCCTATGCCGGCATTCCGGCGACGGGCGGCAATTACGCCAAGGCGGTTGCCGTCTGCATGAACAATCACCAGTGCCAGCGCGATGGCAAGGGCGTCATGTGTCCAAGCTACCGGATCACTGGTGATCCGGCGCAGTCGACCGGTGCGCGGGTCAAGGCCTTCAAGTCGGCGTTGAATGGTGAACTGGGCGAACAGCCCTTTATTCATCCGGATCTGGCTTCGGCCATGGATCTCTGCGTGTCGTGCAAGGGCTGCAAGAAGGAATGCCCGAGCTCGGTCGACATGACGTTGATCAAGACCGAATACCTGGCGCATCGCAACGAAGAACTTGGCGTGCCACGCCGCGCCCGCTTGTTTGGCGGCCTGCCCGAATGGTTGCATCGCTATCGTTGGCCATTGGCGGCGCTGGTTCGCCTGCGTAACGCCTCGCCGTGGCTGGCTGGGCTGGCCGAGCGCAAACTGGGCATTTCAGCGCAGCGGCCGATTCCCGAGATCGTCAGCCGGCCCGTTTTCACCGAAAACACCGAATCCCGCGGTCAACGGGGAAAAGTGGCGATTTTCGTAGACACCTTCACGCACTACTACACGCCGGAAGTCGCCATGGCGGCGATTGCCGTACTGACGGCGGGCGGCTATGCGGTGGAAGTGCTGCGCCCGGCGGCGGATGATGCCGAGCCGCAACGCCCTTTGTGCTGCGGTCGCACCTACCTGTCACAAGGCATGGTCGATGCCGCCAGAAAGGAAGGCAAACGCGTGATGGCGGCACTTGCCCCGGCCTTGGCCGCAGGAACGCCGATTATCGGGTTGGAGCCGTCCTGTCTGCTGGCTTTGCGTGACGAGTTCTATAGTCTGTCGCTTGGCCCTGAGGTCGGGCAGCTTGGCAAGCAGGCTTTTCTGTTTGAGGAATTCCTGATGCGCGAGGGCAACAAGGGGTTGAAACTGGATTTGAAGCCGATTCCCGGCGGCAAGGCGGTGGTGCATGGCCATTGTCACCAGAAAGCCTTTGGCGCGATGAAGTCGATGAAGAAGGTGCTCGGCTGGATTCCGAAGTTCGATTTCGAGATTGTCGATGCCAGTTGCTGCGGTATGTCCGGCAGTTTCGGGCTGGAGGCCGAGCATTACGAAGCGTCGGTGAAAATGGGCGAGCTGGCCTTGCTGCCGGCGGTGCGTTCAGCCCCGGCTGATGCGCCTATTGTTGCCGATGGTTTTTCCTGCCGCCATCAGATCAAGGATGGCACGGGCCGCGATGCGGTGCATGTCGCTGTGCTGCTGGCCAGCGCTCTGGCCTGAGTTAGTAGCGGGAAAACAGGTCGCGTACCTTGCACAGCGCCGTCGTGATGTCGAAGCGTTGATCGGCCAGCGCTTCGCCGGCCAGGATGCGGGTGATGGCGATGGCCGGGTCGCTTTCGCCGGTGAGCAGCACGTCGCTACCGCGCTTTTTCATGTGGCGGATAAAGCCGTCGCCAGCACTGGCAGCCACCACAATGTCTACGCCGTCGAGCGGGTGAGGTGCGTTGTCTTCGAAGACGTGCAGCACTTGTTCCTTATCCAGATCGACGCGCAGCGGCACGGGTAGCAGTTGATGGGCGCGGTGTTCGCTCAGGTCATAGAGCAGCCATTGCCGGGTTTGTCCGGCGTGGCTGCTGACGGTGGCGAAATCCTTGGTGGCGATGGCGATTTTCATGGTGATCGTCCAAAGGTTAAGTAACGGGTTCGAGGGTAACCGCGACATCGCGCGGCGGTGCCGAGTAGGGGGCGCTGGTGACAAGAATGCGGGCGCCGGCTTGCGCGTAGGCTTCGGCATTGCTCGCATTGATACCGCCGGCGGCGGCGATTTTGGTGTGTTGTCCGCGAACTGCTGGATGGCTGGCGATGCGGGTGAGCATGTCGACCGACATCTTTTCCAGTTGCAGCACTTCAACACCGGCTGCAATCCACCGCGTGGCGTCGGCTTCGTTATCGACCTCGACGACCACGGCCCGTTCCGGCCAACGGTGGCGCAGGCGTTCCAGCGTGGCTTCCGGCGTTTCGTCCCTGAGAAAGGCGCGGTGTTCGGGAAAGACCAGCAGGGTTTCCGACAGGTTCAGGCGATGCGGGGCGGCGCCGCCACTGAGCACGGCTTTCAAGGCGGCTGCCTTAGTGCCGGGAAAGTTCTTGCGCGTGCAGACAACGCTGGTTTCCGGATTGCCACGACGCGCAGCGGCGACAATATCGGCGACGCCGGTGGCGATGCCCGACAGATACTCCATTAGCGTTTGCGCGGTCTTCCAGACAACGTGCAGGTTGGCGGCATTGCCGTTCAGTCGCAATATCTCGTCGCCAGCCTGCAACCGGCTGCCACTGTCGCGCATTGGAGCAATCATGGTTAGGCCACGCATTTCGCCCATGCGCAGGGCTTCTTCGCTGCCACAGAGGACCATCGCCTGCCTGGCCCGAAAGACCAGTTGTCCAGCTTGCTGGCCGATGCCGAGGGCAAAGGTAGTGGCGTCACCGCAGGGGCTGTCATCCTGCAGCAGGCTTTCGAGGAAAGCGTCGGGGAGGAGATAGGGGCTCATCAGGTCGGTGCTTGCTCTGAAAAGCTGTAAAAGCCACGGCTGCGGGTGCAGTCAGCACCGGTGTAGACCACCCGGAACGTCAACCACCGTTCGTCGCGCAAACGCCAGGCATGGACCGACTCGCCGTAGGCGACGACCTCGTAGAAATCCTCATCATCGTCAGTCCGGCTCTCATTCAATGCGTAGCTGTGGGCGTAGTAGCAGGTCAAGCCATCGACGTCATAACCGAAGCTGCGCATCGCGGCCATTTCGTATTCCCGGTGCTGTTGAAAATCCAGCGGCTCTATCACCATGTCGCGCCACTCGTCAGGCAGAAATAGCAGCCAGTCCGGCGTCGTGTTGGACCAACGCGCCTGCCGGGCGCGGGGAAGAAGGTGGGTGGATTCCATGATCAACGCAATTCGTAGCCGTAGGACTTGATGATCGTCCTGGCCTTGTCGCCTTTGAGATAGGCGAGCAGGGCGCCGGCGGCCGGCTTGTCCTTTCCTTTGGCGAGCAGCAAAGCGTCCTGGCGGATCGGTTCATACAGATTGGCAGGGACTCGCCAGGCGGAACCGGCCGTGATCTTGCCGTCCTTATAGACCTGCGAGAGGGCGACAAAGCCAAGTTCTGCGTTGCCACTCAGGATGAACTGGTAGGTTTGCGCGATGTTTTCGCCCTGTACGAAACGGCTTTGCAGCATGGGCAGGACGCCCAGCTTGTTCATGGCTTCCAGGGCGGCGGCGCCATAGGGGGCGGTCTTCGGGTTGGCCAGCGCCAGATGCTTGAAGCTGTTCGCTTTCAGAATCTCGCCCTTCGTATCAACCAGATCCGGGTTGGCAGACCACAGGACCAGCGTGCCGATGGCGTAGGTGAAGCGGCTGCCGACCATGCCCTGACCTTCCTTTTCCAGCCTGGCCGGGGTTTCGTCGTCGGCAGCGAGCAGGATTTCAAAGGGGGCGCCGTTGGTGATCTGGGCGTAGAACTTCCCGGTGGCACCGAAAGCCAGCGTGGCCTTGTGGCCGGTGTCCTTCTCGAACTGGACGGCGATCTGCTGCATCGGGGCGGTGAAATTGGCGGCGACGGCGACCTGAACTTCGTCAGCGTGGGCAAAACCGGCGATTGCTACGGTCAACCCGAAAAAAACGAATTTTTTCAACATTTTTTATCCTTTCAGGCGTGAAGACAGAGAATCACGGCAGACGCCTTGAAGACGGCGCAGGCTTTCCCGCCAATGGCGAGGCCGAGGTTGTCGATGCTGTCGTGAGTGACCACGGCACACACGGTCTTGCCGCTGGGCAGGGTCAGGGTGACTTCGGCATTGACCGGGCCGTCGTGGATGCGCGTGATTTCGCCCCAAAGATGATTGCGTGCGCTGGTTTTGACGGTCGAATCGGAGAGCAGCAGCACGGACGATGACTTGACCAGCGCAAAGACTTCCATGCCGATTGTCAGGCCCAGCGTTTCGGCTGATTCGCAGGTGATGACGGCGACCAGTTCGTTGTCGTCATCGAGCTTGAGGCGGACTTCGAAATCGACGTGGCCTTCGCGCAGGCCAACGATCTTGCCGGCGAACTGGTTGCGGGCGCTGGCCTTGATCGACATGCGCTTGAGGAGTTGGCGGAATTGTTCGAAATCACTGGCTTGGCCATCGTTCATGCTGGCGCTCAGACGGTCGAGAGCGGCCTGATATTCAGCTTCCAGCGCGCGGTAGAGGGCGACTGTCTTCTTGCCATGTTCGGTGATCTGCGTGCCGCCGCCGTTCTTGCCGCCCGTTGAGCGCTGAACCAGTGGCTGGTCGGCGAGATTGTTCATGGCGTCGATGGCATCCCACGCTGCCTTGTAGGAAAGTGGAACCGCCTTGGCGGCATGGGTGATCGAGCCGTGTTTTTCAATGGCTTCCAACAGCTTGATCCGGGTGTCGCCGAGAAAGCTGCCGAACTCGGTATCCACTTCCAGCTTGCTGCGCAGGCGATGTGCGATTTGCTCCATTTTGTCGTCCTTGCTACAGTATATTGTCGTGTATATAACGATAGCGGAATTGTGTGGCTTGGCGTAGGTTTCAGGCCAATTTATACGCCGCGCTATGGTTGAATGTGCGCAACGCTGTTGGCTAAAGTACGCTTGTGTCCGGTTAATATCGCTATGCTGATTTGTATATAGCGAAATCCGGGCCAGCCCAACATCAACAGCTTCAAGGAGAACAACATGAAAATCAGCGCCCGCAATGTGTTTGAAGGAACGATCACGGCTTTGACCGATGGCAAGGTCAATGCAGAGGTTGAAATCACGATGGCCGGTGGTGACCGCCTGATCGCCATCGTGACCGAAGGCAGCGTTCAGTCGCTGGGCCTGGCGCTTGGCAAGCCGGTAATGGCGTTTGTGAAAGCGCCGTGGGTGATGGTGCTGGCCGGGGAGGGGAGCGTGAAGTTCAGCGCCCGCAACCAGTTGGCGGGCAGCGTGGACAGCGTCATCAAGGGCGCCGTTAATAGTGAAGTGACGATCAAGTTGACTGGCGGCACGCTGGTTTATGCCGTGGTGACCAACGAAGCGGTGCTGGAGCTCGGGCTTAAACCCGGCGTGCCTGCCAGTGCATTGATCAAGGCCAGCCATATTGTCTTGGGCGTGCCAGCCTGATTGCAGCTTTCAGGCGTCGAAATGCAGAGCGAGGCTGGCCAATACCTTCGGCAGCGGCAGGTTCTCCTCGCTCTCCAGAATGCCCGGTACCGGGTGCGGGAATTCGTAGAAGATGCCGTAGGTCCCGGCTCGCTGGCCGTGCAGATACACGTGGGCGCGTAGTGTGGCGATTTCGGCGTGGCGCAGGGTGACGATGTGCGGGTCTTGCCCGGCGTCCGGTTCGATATCGCAGGCGCTGGCGATGCGTTCATCAAGTGAGACCAGTACACGGCGGATTTCACGGGATTTTGGCGAGGCCCAAGGATTGGCGTTCATGGCAGTAGCTCCGGTCGGATTTGCGCCAGCCAGGTATCGATGCGTTCTTCGGTCAATACCGGCTGGTTGATCTGGTCGAGGGCCAGACCGAGGAAATGCTCGCCGTCGACAGCCTGTGAGGCGGCGAACTCGTAAGCTGCTATTGGCCAGCGGCCAACCACTCTTGCACCAGCGGCGACCAGCGCGTCATGAATGATGCCGATGGCGTCGACAAATTCATCGGGATATTTCTTCTGATCACCCAGCCCGTAGATCGCTGCGACCTTGCCGGTCAGATCGGCGCCGGCCAGTTGCGGCAGAAACTCCTCCCAGCTCGGTTGGCTGAGGCCGACCGATTGCCCGGGCAGTTCGCCATCGCCCAACGTCGGGCTACCGAGGATCAACGCGTCGTAGGCGAGGAAATCGTCCAGCGTCGTGCGGCCGATATTTACCGGCGCATCGGCAGATTCACCCAGCTTTTTCGCCATCTGCTTGGCGATCAGCCGGGTGCGGCCGGTGTCGGTGCCGAAGAAAATTCCGATTTTGGTCATTTTTACCCGTTGACCGTAGCGGTGTCTGTTTCCTGGGTCAGCTCATCCGGCAGGCAGCCGATTGGTGCACCGAGACTGCCATCCGGGCCATTTTCGAACTGGACCAGATAGATTTCCTTGGTTTCGTCCATCTCGGCCACGCCGAAATGCACGACCACGCCACGCTGCCCGGCCGGGACGATCAGACCTTCCTCGTCGTCGATGCCGGGCATGCCGCCATCGTTGAAGATGTCTTCGGCTGCAAAGACCATGTCACCGATTTCGTAGGGTAGTTTTTCCATGATCTCAGGCCCAGACATCGGCCGGCGCCAGCAGGTGGGCGACCGGTTGATCAAACATCAAATGCTCGTCGATGATGGTGCCCACATCTTCCGGCTTGACGCCGACGTACATCGTGCCTTCCGGATAAATCACCACGCTGGGGCCGAGATGGCAGGGGCCGAGGCAGCCGGTGTTGGTCAGCTGAAAGCCCGAAGCCCACAGGTTGCGGGCCGTAAATTCGTCCGAAAAGGCCTGCCAGGTGGTGCCGCAGCCCTTTTCCTGGCAAGAGCCGCGTGGGTGACCGTTGGGCCGTCCCTGAACGCAGACGAGGACGTGTTTCTTGGGTTTTGGCATGTTGCTCTCCTGGTTGATAGCCAAGTTATTGCAAGGGGAATGCCAGGTAATAATCCAATTAATTCAATGATTTGGTCTGTTGCTGATTTGTAGGGTTTGCGACAAGTGAGTTAAAGAGCGGTGACTCTGCAAAAATTGGCCATGTCGAGGTCATTGCTCCGACGCACCGCCGACGAGCATGTGCCTCGAAAGTGTGCAATTTTTTTGGGCGTTTCCGGCTGTCAGAACTCCATTTCAAGTTCTTCAATATCGTCAGGTTCTCCCTTTGCTGCCTCGATCCATTCCTTCATTACCGGCAGGGTCATGATGGTCTGGCAATAGGCTGCACAGACCTCGTCAAGCGCCACGTCATAGGTCATGAAACGAGTGGCGACCGGCGCGTACATGGCATCGGCGAGGGTTGGCTTCTTGCCGAACAGGAAGGGGCCGCCGTACTGTTGCAGGCAATCATGCCAGATCTCGACGACGCGCTCGATATCGCCCTTGGCGCGCGACCAGACCGTGAAATTGGGGAAGCGGGCCTTGAGATTCATTGGTAGTGCCGCGCGCAGCGAGGCAAAGCCGGAATGCATCTCGCCGCAGATCGAACGGCAATGGGCGCGGGCGGTCGCATCGGCTGGAAGCAGGCCGGCCTTGGGCTTGATTTCGTTGAGATATTCGCCAATGGCGAGCGTATCCCAGACTGAAATGTCGCCATGCGTCAGCCGCGGCACGCGCACGGAAGGGGCGAGCAGCAGCAGTTCGGCGCGCGCACTGGCATTGTCCGTTTCAACCATTTGTTCGGAAAAATCGAGTCCGGCGAAGCGGGCCATCAACCAGCCGCGCAACGACCAGGACGAGTAGTTTTTGCTGCTCAGGGTAAGGGTTGCGACGGGCATCGGATTGGGTCTCCACAAAACGGGTGCAGTGCGGCGAATGCGCACGGCGTGTCTTTATGTAGCAAAGCATATGCCAATCGATGTGCCGGTGACGGCATGCGTATTGCTTATGGAAAGCGTTGCCCATCTGCCGGAAACCGACCATGACCGCCTTTAGCCCCGCACTGCATTATCAGGCCTACCAGACGCTGGCCGACCTCACGACGCCGATGCGTTCGGTGGCGCGATATCTGGCGCCATGGCTGCATCACAGCCTGTTCTGGTTGCCCGAGAGCAAGTTGCTGCGCAAGGCGGCCGGGGCCTGTGAGGTGCTGGCGCTGGCCGGCCTGACGCATGATCGGCCTCCCTTTGGCATCGACAAGGTGGACACCGACGCAGGCACTGTTTTGGTGACAGAGGAGGCGGTGCACGCCACACCTTTCTGTACCCTGCTGCGTTTCCGCAAGGAAGGTGTCGCACCGGGCGAGCCCAAGGTCTTGTTGGTGGCGCCGGCTTCCGGCCACTTCGCCACCTTGTTGCGCGGCACGGTGCAGACGCTGCTGCGTGACCACGATGTTTACGTCACCGACTGGCATAACGTGCGCGACATTCCGCTTTCCGCCGGCCTGTTCGATCTCGATACTTTTATCGAACAGATCATCACCTTCGTCGATTGGCTCGGGCCGCATACCCATCTGGTAGCTGTCTGCCAGCCGACCGTGCCGACCCTGGCCGCGGTGTCCATCATGGCCGAGGAGAATCATCCGCACCAACCGCGCAGCATGACATTGATGGCGGGGCCGATCGATTGCCGGATCAATCCGACCGAGGTGAACCGCCTGGCCACCGAAAAGCCCATCGAGTGGTTTGAGCGCAAGCTGATCGGGACTGTCCCGCTCCGTTACAAGGGCGCGCTGCGCAAGGTTTATCCGGGCTTTCTGCAAATTTCTGCATTCATGAGTATGAACATTGATCGTCACAAGGAGTCGTTCCGCAGGATGTACGACCACTATGCAGCGGGCGAAACGGATCGCGCCATCGGCATCAAGGAGTTCTACGACGAATACCTGGCGATGATGGATCTGCCGGCTGAGTTTTATCTGCAGACCGTGCGCAAGGTCTTTCAGGAGTACCACTTGCCGCAAGGAAAGCTCGAATACCGCGGGCGACTGGTGCGGCCGGAACTGATTCGCCGAACGGCACTATTCACGGTCGAAGGCGAGCGTGACGATATTTGCTCAATCGGCCAGACGCTGGCTGCCCATGATCTGTGCGCCAAACTCGCTCCATACCGCAAACAGCACCACCTGCAAGCGACGGTTGGGCATTACGGCGTCTTCAACGGCAAGCGCTGGGAGCGGCAAATCTATCCGCGGCTGCGCGATTTCATTCACGCTTTTGATGAATGATAGGTTGGCGGCGCGCTACTGCGCTGCTTAAAACTGCTTGACTTCGATGTTCAGCGTCTGGATGCGGTAGGCAATCTGGCGCGGCGTCATGCCGAGGATTCGAGCGGCCTTGGCTTGCACCCAGCCGGCTTGTTCCAGTGCAGCGATGACACGTTCCTTTTCCGACAGGTTGGGGTCATCGATATCAATTTCCGGAATTGCCCCGGAATTCGGGTTGACCGCGCCCCGCAGGAAGTCCCCTTGGGGGGTGGAAATCACCGTGCGCATGGGGCGTGGACTGCTGCGCTCGCGTACGCTCGGGAAGCGGATCAGATCTACGTCGATCTGACCGTCGTCGGAGAGCACTGCGGCACGTTCCAGACAGTTTTCAAGTTCGCGGACGTTACCGGGCCAATCGTGGTTGGCCAGGCGGCGGTTGGCCATGTCGGTCAAGGTCAGTTTGCGCTTCTGGTCGCTGCCGATCTTGGTCAGCAGGTGGCGGGCAATTTCCGGGATGTCCTCGATGCGCTCGCGCAGCGGAGGCAGAAACAGTGGCATGACATTGAGGCGATAAAAAAGGTCTTCGCGGAAGTCGCCCATCTCGACAGCAGTTTCCAGATCGCGGTGGGTCGCTGCGATGATGCGGACATCAACCTTGATGGTCTTGCTGCCACCGACCCGCTCGAATTCGCCTTCCTGCAGGATGCGCAGCATCTTGGCCTGGAACGCGGCTGAGACTTCGCCGATTTCATCGAGGAAGAGGGTACCGCCGTGGGCCTGCTCGAATCGGCCCTTGCGCGATTCGACGGCGCCGGTAAAGGCGCCGCGTTCGTGGCCGAAGAGTTCGGATTCCAGAAGGTTTTCCGGCAAGGCGGCGCAGTTCAGCTTGACCAGCGCATTGCGGGCGCGCGGCGAGTTGTAATGAATGGCGTTGGCGATCAGTTCCTTGCCGGTGCCGGTTTCGCCGCGAATCAGCACGGTGGTGTTCCACTTGGCGACCATGCGTGCCTGGTCGAACACACGGCGCATGACCGCCGAACGGCCCACCATACTGTCAAAGCCGAACTGATGACGCACGGTGCGGCGCAGCAGGTCGCGTTCTTCCAAGAGGCTGGATTTTTCCTGGGCAACCTGCATCGACAGTCTCAGGCTCTGACCGATCAGGTTGGCGACCATTTCAACAAACTGGGCGCGTTCTTCCAGCAGGCCGTCTTCAGGCAGTTCGGGCTGGACGGCCAGTACCCCCTTGAGATCGCCACCGACCTTGATGGGCACGGCGATGAAGGGCAATTCGCCTTGATAGACGTCACCACGGTTTAGAAAGCGTGCCTCATCGGCGACGCGAGTCAGTTTGATGGTGCGCGGCTTTTCCAGTACCAGGCCGATGATGCCTTCGCCGGGGCCGTATTGCGAGTCATCGAGGATCGGGCCTTCCGGACTGTAGATTGTGTGGATATTGAGCTTGCCGCTGTCCGGGTCGAGTACGCTGATCAGACCACGGTTCAGGCCGGCTTCATCGTGCAGCACGCGCAATACGTCGCGCAGCGTTTCATTGAAATCCAGGGAGCGGCTGAGTACCCGGCTAACGGCGTAAAGCGCTGCCAGCAGCTGGATATTCAGCTCGTGCGTTCGGCAAAAGCCGCCGGGCGGCGGGCATTCGTCCAAGGGGTGAATGGTGTGTTCATGCATGCTGTTCTCTTTGCCTGTTTTCAGATCGGGTCGCCGTCTATGCGGAACTCGACGATCGCTGCGCAACCGCCACTGGGGCTTTCGTCGAGGTCGATGATGCCGCCGTGGTCAGCGACGACCTGCTGGGCGCGAGAAAGGCCGGTACCAATGTGCCTGCCGGTACCGCTCTTGGCCGTGAAGAATGGCTCGAATGCCTTGTGCCGCCACTCCTCCGGAATGCCGGGGCCGCTGTCGAGCACGGAAATCACGATGCATTCGCCCTTGAGTGTGCTGGTCATCGTCAGTTCGCGGCGCTTCCAGCCCTTGATGTTCATGGCCTCGATGGCGTTGTCGACCAGTACCTTGAAGAGCATCCGTAGCTGCAGCGGGCGGCCGATAATCGGTGGCAGGGTGGCCGCCGGTTGCCAGTCGACGGTGATGCCGGCTGCAAGCAGGCGTGGTGTGCTGATTTCCAACACATCGCGCAGGATTTCGTTCATGTTGACGCTGACGACGATTTCCTGGGGACTTTGCGGGATCACTTGGCGCAGTGCTTCCAGATGTTCACGACTGCCGGCCAATGCGGACTGCAGCATCGCTGCGCTGGCCGGGTCGCGACGTTGCAGCACGGAGATGGCCGAGGCCATGACATTCATCGGTTCTTCGAGGCGGAAAATGGCGGCTGACAGACCTTCACGGATCGCGGCCGTGCGTTCTTCCTTGGCCAGCACTGCCTGCAGGGCCGAAGCACGGGATCGTTCCTGCTCATCCCGTAGATTGGTAATGTCGGCAATGACAAGGAGCAGGCCGGGTTGGCCGTCGGCGCAGAAATAGCTGTCGGCACAGTCGCTATGCATGTCGATGATCGACGAAGTCACCGACAGCCAGCGGGCACGGCCTGCTGCCCGATCGATGCGGACTTCACGGTTATTCATCAGCAACTGCTGCGGCTGGCTGGCCAGGCTTTCGCGCCAGGTGGGAAAGATCCCGTCCAGCATGCTGTGGGCAGGTTCCTTGACGCGCAGGTCGGAGACCAGCTTCTTGTATTCCTGATTGTCGAGAATGATGCGCCCGTTCGGGTCGAGAAGCGCGAAAGCTATGGGCGCGGCGTCGACCACCGACTCGATCAAATGTTTCTGGTTGCGAACCAGTCGCTCCAAGCGATGCAAATCGGTGATATCACGGTGCATGCCGACAAAATGGGTGGTTTCCCCGCTGGCATCGACGACCGGGGAAATCTCCAGTTCGGCCAGATACAGGGTGCCATCCTTGCGCCGGTTGAGTACTTTTCCCGACCACGGCTTCTGGGCCGAAAGTTCGGTCCACATTGACTGGTATATCTCGGGTGGCGTCGTGTGGTTGGATAGCGAGGACTCGTTCTTGCCGAGTATTTCGTTCTTGCTATAGCCGGTGACGCGGGTAAACGCGTCGTTGGCAAACAGGATGTTGGCCTTGGCATCCGTTATCGAGATCGCCAGATCAGCCTGGTCGACTGCATGTCGAAAGGCTTCAGGCGGCAGTTTTTTCTCGATGATTGGTGTCGTGATATGCGTGACGGACGACATGGCTTGACTCCTGAATAGTTCGTTATGTGTAGCGTGGCTAATCCTTAAGGCGTATTCGAAGCAGCTTCCGTGCCGTTTGGCTGTTCGCGGTGGAATCTCGGCTGAAGCGCAGGCCTAGGGCTGAAATGCGACGAAATGTCTGTCGGGTTCGCGACATTTGTAGCTTTTTAAAATGCACCAATTTTGGGCGTTGACCGCGGGAGTCTGTATCGGCATGGGGTTTTGCCGGGGTGGCGCGATGAACTGGCGGATTGGCACGCCTTGTGCAGTGATGGCTACGAAACTACTTGAGCCTGACTGCCATGAGCGAATTCCTGTTACTGCTGCTTTCCACCGCGCTGGTAAACAACGTGGTACTGATCAAGTTCCTCGGCCTGTGTCCGGTGATGGGGGTCTCGAAGAGCGTGGACAGCGCCTTTGGCATGGGGCTGGCCACCACCTTCGTCATCACGCTGGCGGCTGGTGCGTCGTGGATGCTCGACAACTGGATGCTGCAGCCCCTGGGACTGGGTTACCTGCGCATCCTGACCTTTATCCTGGTGATCGCGGCGGTCGTCCAATTCACTGAAATGTTCATCAAGAAATCCAGCCCCGGCCTTTACCAGTCGCTGGGTATCTACCTGCCTTTGATCACCACCAACTGTGCGGTACTCGGCGTCGCGCTGCTCAATGTGGATCAGAAATTCAACTTGTTCAAAAGCCTGCTCTACGGCTTCGGTTCGGCACTGGGTTTCACCATCGTGTTGCTGATCTTCGCCGGCCTGCGCGAACGCATTGCGCTGGCTCGTGTCCCGGTGGCCTTTGCCGGATCGCCAATCTCGTTTGTCACCATCAGTCTGCTCGCACTGGCCTTCATGGGCTTCTCGGGCATGAATGTTTAAAGGGGAATACGCCAAATGATCGCTGCCATCCTCAGCCTGACCCTCCTCGGCGCCGCACTCGGCGTCATCCTCGGTGTCGCCAATAAATTCCTGCAGGTCGAAGGCAATCCGCTGGTCGAGGAACTGATTACCATGATGCCGGGTTCGAATTGCGGGCAGTGTGGCTTTCCAGGTTGCTCCGGGGCAGCGACGGCCATTGCCGACGGTACGGCTGCGCCGACCTGCTGCCCGCCGGGCGGCAAGTCGCTGGCTGCTGCCATTGCTGCCAAGCTTGGTCTTACCGTTGATCTCTCGGCAATGTCCGACGATGGTCCGAAGATCGCCACGGTTGCGGAAGAGCTGTGTATCGGTTGCTGCCGCTGCAGCAAGGTGTGTCCGACTGATGCCATCATCGGCGCTGCCAAGCAGGTGCACAACGTCTTCCGCGAAGCCTGCACCGGCTGTTCGAGCTGCGTTGCAAAATGCCCGACCGACGCACTGGTCATGAAACCGGTGCCGGTCACCCTGCAACATTGGGTCATGCCCAAGCCACTTGCCGCGTGAGATCGCCATGGGATTCATGAACCTCTTCAAGCACTTCCTCGGCAACGACTGGGGGGTGCATCCGGATGACCACAAGCGGCCGGCGGCTGATCAGCCGGTTCGCGTCATGCCGGTACCGGCCAGACTGTACTTGCCACTGCAGCAGCACTTGGGTGGCCCGGCACGGGCAGCCGTACTGGTCGGCCAGAAGGTCAAAAAGGGTGAAGTGATTGCGGAGGCACAAGGCATGGTGTCGGCACCAATTCATGCACCGACCTCCGGTACCATCACGGCAGTGACTGAAATTACGGCGCCGCATCCTTCCGGCCTGACGCTACCGGCGATTATTCTGGAGGCCGACGGTGCCGATGAATGGTGCGAACTGTGCGGTTGCGACGATCCCTTTGCTTTGCCTGCCGCCGAGATTGGCAAGCGTGTTGCCTCCGCCGGCGTGGTCGGCATGGGTGGTGCTGCCTTTCCGTCGGCCGTCAAGCTGATCGGCGCTTCGCGCGCCAACGTAACAACGCTGGTCATGAACGGCGGCGAGTGCGAACCTTATCTTTCCTGCGACGACCGGCTGATGCGCGATGCCGCCGCGGGCATTGTCGATGGTATCCGCATCATGCTGCATGCGACGGGAGCCAGTGTGGCGCTGGTCGGGATCGAGGACAACAAGCCGGAAGCCATTGCCGCGATGCAAGTCGCGGCGGCCGGGTTTGATGCAGTGCAAATTCGCCCCGTGCCGGCCCGATACCCGATGGGTTCGGAAAAGCAGCTTATACAAGTGCTGACCGGTATCGAGGTGCCGGCGGATGGTCGTCCGGCCGACATCGGTGTCATTGTTCACAACGTCGGCACTGCGTTGGCCGTGCGCACTGCTGTGCGCGAGGGCAAGCCGCTGATCTCGCGGCTGGTCACCGTCAATGGCAATTGCGCCAGTCAGCCGGGCAATATCGAGGTTCGCGTCGGTACGCTGGCCGAAGAGGTTATTTCCTTTGCCGGTGGCTTGAAGGGCGAAGGACTTGGCTTGGCGCGCCGGGTCATGGGTGGTCCGATGATGGGCATGCAGATTCCGCACTGGCGTGTCCCGGTGGTCAAGGGTACCAGCGGCATCCTGGCTTTTGACACCGCCGAAGTGGCGGAGCAGGAACCAAATCCGTGCATCCGCTGCGGTTCCTGCGTCAAGGCTTGTCCGATGGGCTTGCTGCCGCTGGAAATGAGTTCGCGTATCCGCAATGAGGCCTACGGCGATGCCATTGACCTCGGCCTGAAGGACTGCATCGCCTGCGGTTGCTGTGCTTACGTCTGTCCGTCGAAAATCCCGCTCGTTCAATACTTTGTCCATGCCAAGGGCGAACTGGCAGCACAGGACCGCAACAAGCTGCGTAGCGATGCGACAAAAAAGTTGGCTTCGCAGCGGCAGGAACGACTTGATCGGGAAGCACGTGAAAAGGCCGAGGCGGCGGCCAAGCGCAAGGCCGAGAGGGAAGCTGCAGCCGCTGCCAAGGCGAATGCGGAAGCCGCAGCTAAAGCAGTTCCGCAAGTGGACTTCCGACAAGGTGAAACTCAGGGAGAATCCGCATGACTCCGGCCACACTGACTGCCCAGCCTGTTGCATCGCCGCACGCCCATGGTGGAAACACGGTTACCCGCACCATGTTCCGTGTCCAGATGGCATTGATGCCAGCCACGCTCTACGGATTCTGGCTCTTCGGCTGGCCGTCTTTCTTCCTGTGGCTGCTGACCATCCTCTCCTGTCTCGGTTTTGAGGCGCTGTCGCTGAAGATGATGGGCGTCACCCGAATCAAGGCTACGCTGTTCGACGGCTCGGCGCTGCTCACCGGCTGGTTGCTAGCCATGACCTTGCCGCCTTGGGCACCGTGGTGGGTAGCGGTGGTTGGCGGCTTCATCGCCATCGTGATTGGCAAGCAGGTCTTCGGCGGGGTTGGGCAGAACGTCTTCAATCCGGCCATGGTCGCCCGCGTCGCGCTGCTGGTTTCCTTCCCGGTGCCGTTGACCCAGTGGGTGCATCCGCTACCGCTGACCTCGCTGGCTGCGCCGGACTTCATTGACGGGCTGCGTATTTTCCTGACCAGCCTGCCGCAACCGGATGCGATGGCCAGTGCTTCATTGCTCGGCTATACCAAGACCGAATTGTCGCGTGGCATTGACCTGCTCCATTCACTGGCTGGTGATCATGCACCGGTGCTCTCCTGGATTGGTGCACGTTCGGGCAGCTTTGGCGAGTCGGCATCGCTGCTGATCGTGGCGGGCGGGCTGTACCTGTTGAGTGTCGGCGTCATTAGCTGGCATACACCGGTGGCGGTGCTGGCGGGGCTGGCGATTCCCGCAGCCATCGGGCACGCCGTCGATCCGACCCATTATTTGAGCGTTTCTGCCCACTTGCTTTCGGGGGCTGCCATGCTCGGTGCCTTCTTTATCGCTACTGATTACGTGACTTCGCCGAATACGGGACCAGGCCAGCTAGTGTTTGGTCTGGGTATCGGATTCATTACCTGGGTAATCCGGACTTATGGCGGCTATCCCGAAGGAATGGCTTTCGCGGTATTGCTGATGAATGCGCTGACACCGGTCATCGACCGCTTCCTCAAGCCGCGTATTCTCGGCCGCGACCGCAAGGGCAAACCACTGGATATTCCGGAAGGGAAGGGGGCTTGAGATGAATCTTGAAGCCATACGCGAAAAGATCGGTTATCAACCCTTGTTGCTCGGCGCCATAGCCTTGCTCGCCAGTGGCGCGCTGGCGCTGGCTTCCAGCGCCACCGGCGACGCAATCGCCGCTGCCGAAGCCAAGGATCTGCGCGATTCACTGTCTGAGGTGCTGCCTGAAGGCATGGCAGACAACGACTTTCTTAAGGATACGGTGAACCTCGAAAATGACGGGAAAGCCATCACGATCTATCGGGCGCGGCAGAAAGGGGTGGTCAAGGCTGCCTTGTTCAGGGTTGTCGAGCGCGGTTATGCCGCCGATATTCAGGTGCTGATGGCGGTCGATAGCGAGGGAAAGTCGCTGGGTGTGCGTGTCCTTAAACACAGTGAAACGCCGGGTCTGGGGGACCGGATAGACGTCAGGAAGGATCCATGGGTGAAGAGTTTCGCCGGCAAATCGCTGGGCGACCCGGCTCCTGATCAATGGGCGGTCAAAAAAGATGGTGGCGTCTTCGACCAGTTTGCCGGCGCCACCATCACGCCGCGGGCCGTGGTCAAGGCGGTCAAGGGCGGCATGAACTTTTTCACCGAACATCGCACGGAAATTCTGGGAGGCTGATGATGAGCGACAACTACGGCAGCATCGTGAAGGAAGGGCTTTGGGAGAACAACGTGGTTTTTGCACAGCTTCTGGCGATGTGTCCGACCATGGCGGTGACCACCAGTGGCACCAACGGCCTGGGCATGGGGCTGGCGACGACGGCAGTGCTGGTTGTTTCCAATATCCTGGTGTCGATGATTCGTCATACCGTCAGTTCGCAAGTGCGTATCCCGCTCTTCGTCGTCCTGATTGCGACGCTCGTCACCGTGGTCGACATGGCGATGAATGCGTGGATGCACGATCTCTACAAGGTGCTCGGCCTGTTCATCGCACTGATTGTGGTCAATTGCGCGATTCTCGGGCGGGCCGAGGCATTTGCCGTCAAGAATGGCGTCGTCGCCTCGGCGGTTGATGGTTTGGCCATGGGGCTCGGGTTTACCGGTGCCCTGACGCTGATCGGCCTGATTCGAGAATTTTTGGGTGCGGGCACCTTGTTTGCACAGGCATCGAACCTGCTCGGCCCATCATTCGCTTTTCTTGAAATGAAATTGCCAGGTTACGGTGGCGCCTTGCTGATGATTCTGCCGCCCGGCGGGTTTGCTGTTCTCGGCTTCCTGCTGGCTGGCAAGCGGGTGATGGAGCAGCGCATGCAAGAACGTGGCGCTGAAAAACCCGACCTTGTACCGGCTTGAGGAGAAATAAAATGCAGATTGGTGTCGCGTATTCGGAACCCGGCCAGCAAATCTGGCTCAATATTGAAGTGCCCGACGAATCGACCGTTGCCGATGGCATTGAACGCTCGGGCATTCTCCGGCAGTTTCCTCACATCGATCTGACAGCGCAAAAAGTGGGTGTTTTCGGCCGCCTGGTCAAGCTTGATGCCGCCCTGAAGCCGGGTGACCGGGTGGAAATCTACCGGGGCATCATCGCCGATCCGGAAACAGTACCGCGCAAGGATATCGCTGACGATTAAGCGACTTCGGGAACATCCGGGTTGATAACTCGCTGCGTAGCGTCGACAATGCCAACCGGCATGGCCGCTGCGCGCTGTCAGACTGCTTGTGCCCGGCATCGCGCCACAAAGATTTCATTACTTCGAGAACACCCATGTACCGATTTTTGCCATTGCTACTTTTACTGCCGGCTGCCGCGTTTGCCGCCGATTCAGTACCTTCTGTCGGCGGAATTCCCCTCGACTTCATCTTTTTTGGGTTGACCTTGCTTGGCGTGGCGCTGTTTCACCACGCGACCCTCTATGTCGCGCTGACCGGACTTTTTACGATTAGTCTGTACAAGATATTTTTCACCGGCTTCAAGACCGGACTCGGGGTGGCTGGCTTCATGGGGCATCTGGGGCATGAATGGGTCACAGTGGCCAACCTGTTCTGTCTGCTTACCGGCTTTGCTTTGCTGGCCCGGCATTTTGAAAAGAGCCACGTGCCGGTCATCTTGCCGAAATACCTGCCGGATGACTGGAAAGGCGCTTTCCTGATGCTGGTCATGGTTTTCGTGCTTTCCAGCTTTCTCGACAACATCGCAGCAGCACTGATCGGTGGTGCCATGGCTCACCAGTTGTTCAAGGCGCGCGTCCATGTCGGTTATCTGGCAGCCATTGTTGCCGCCTCCAATGCAGGTGGTTCCGGTTCAGTGGTCGGTGATACGACCACGACGATGATGTGGATCGATGGCATTAGTCCGATGGTGGTCCTGGATGCCTACGTGGCGGCATTTGTGGCGCTAC
Organism: Betaproteobacteria bacterium; assembly: GCA_016709965.1. Taxonomy (NCBI): domain Bacteria; kingdom Pseudomonadati; phylum Pseudomonadota; class Betaproteobacteria; order Rhodocyclales; family Azonexaceae; genus Azonexus; species Candidatus Azonexus amarohabitans. Next base: position 71,975 of record JADJLT010000002.1, on the reverse strand, counting down.
TGGTCGTCGGTTATTTTGCAGCCAAGCAGCAACATGCTTATTCGCCAATCATCAAGAATGCTCACCAACACACGCATGTTGATTGGGGCCGGATTTTCATCGTCGGCCTGATGCTGGTGTTTGCGGTTGGTACCAACGTCACCATCAACCTGAAATTTCCAGAACTCGCTGAACATTTCCCCTTCATCGGCGTGGCGGTCTGGCTGGCCATCATCCTGACCATCCCGGTTCGTCGGCATGACTGGGAACTGATGCCGGAAACCATCAAGGGCTCCATCTTCCTGCTCTCGCTGGTACTCTGCGCCTCAATGATGCCTGTTGAGCAGTTGCCACAGGCCTCCTGGATTTCAGCGCTGGCCCTGGGCTTTATCTCGGCGGTTTTCGACAATATTCCGCTGACGGCGCTGGCGTTGCGCCAAGGTGGTTACGACTGGAGCGTGCTGGCCTATTCGGTCGGTTTCGGCGGCTCGATGTTGTGGTTTGGCTCGTCGGCAGGCGTCGCGCTGTCGAATATGTATCCGGAGGCAAAATCGGCCGTGCAATGGGTCAAGAATGGCTGGCACGTACCCGTTGCCTATGTCACCGGTTTCATGGTGATGATGGCAGTCCTTGGCTGGCACCCTGATCCGGGACACAAGAAGGTTGCTGCGCCGGTTCACGTCGAAGCTTCGGTGCCTGTGCCGGTTACCCAGCATTAAGGGTTTCTGGCAATTCATCTTCCCGTCGGCGCACACTTCGGCGGGAAGATTCCGTTTGCCACGGTCAACCGGAAAAAACAGGGAAAATTGAAAATTCTTCGCCGGTGCGCCGTTCAGTGCTCGCCAGCCTGAATACAGATAACCGGCAGTCGGCTTAGATGAAGGACCTTTCTGGTCACCGAGCCGAGCGCCAATGCGGCCAGACCGCCCAGTCCGCGGGTGCCCATGACGATGGTATCGCATCCGATTTCATTGGCCAGCGCCACGATGGTGTGGGCGGGGTCGCCAAATTTGACGTAGGTGTGACACTTGATGCCCGCTTGGGCAAATGTATCGATCACCGGCTGCATCGACATGGCGCCACGGGTAGTCAGCTGCTCCTGAATCGCTTCCTGTTCAAGTCCGTGCGTTTGCCATTGGAGCGGTTCGGGTTCGATATTGGCGACATGAATGTCAATCAACCCATGCACTTTTACAAATTCAATCAAATACCATGCGGCAGCAAGGGCGTGTTTGGAGCCGTCAACCGGTAACAGTACAGAACGCATGTTAGCCTCCCTCGGGTAGTCGGCAGGGCCGGGCAGCCCCTTCATGCCTTCAGTCTAGAAGCTCGGCATGGCGTTCGAAAGTTGTTTTTTGGCCAATGTGTTCACAATCAGCCAGCCACGACATGCCGGAAGGAGATTCGCGCGCCGGAGACCCATCCAATCTATGCTGATGATGCGCTATCTGGATTCGGCGTGGCCAGTTCGGCGCGATTTTTGCCCTTGGCCTTGGCTCGGTACAGGGCGTGATCTGCCTGGGAGATGATCTTGATCAGCGTGTCACCATGTTGCGGATAGATGGCCAGGCCGGCACTCGCCGAAACGGGGGGTTGAACGCCCGGATAGGGTTTGGCGAGTATGTCGACAATCCGCAAGGCTGTTTCTATGGCCAGTGCTGACTCGCCGTCACAAAGGAGGATCAGAAATTCATCGCCGCCAATTCTTGAGGCGACATCGGAACTTCGAATGGCATTGGTCAGGCGCTCGGCCGCAATTTTCAGTACTTCGTCGCCGACCTGGTGCCCGTGCTGGTCATTGACCTGCTTGAACCCATCCAGATCAATGGCGATCACCGCAAAATGGCTATTGTGGCGCTTCGCCAATGCCAGCTGTTGTACGGCGAACTGATCGAAGAATCGGCGGTTTGCCAGCCCGGTTAATGAGTCATGCTGAGCGAGAAATTTGACTTCCTCAATCGAGTTGGCCGCTTTGACAATGGCTTCACCTACTGCATCGGCCTCCTTGAGCAAAATGGCCGGCAATTCGATGGGCGTCCCGTCGCCCAATTTGGCCGCCGCCTTGTTCAAGCCGCGGACTGATGAGAGGATTCGCGAGGCAAGGCCCAGGGCAACTGAGACACCCAGCGCAATTGCTAGCGCTGTGGCAACAATAACCGCTGCGATCGTTGAGGAAAGGTCATCGTGCAAACTAGAGTCGGGCGCCCCGATGACGACGGTCCAATGCCAGATGTCGGACTTTGAAAATGAAGCAACCACAGGAATCTCTTCCTTCGTCATGGTTTTCAGCTTTCCTTCCTGACGGTGCTGGATGGCAGCAAAAATCTCAGGCACGGGCTTTTGTCCGATAAATCGTGCTGCGTCGCGCGAGCGACCAACGATCGTGCCATTTTGATCAAGTACGGCGATCAGCCACCCGTCGGCGAACGCTTGCTTGCCCAGGATTTCATTGATTTTGCTTGGTGCGAGACCGATGTTCAGACTGTATTTGACTTCGTCACCGACGAGCACCGGCACGCCCATGGCAATTAAATGTGTTCCGGTTACCGGGCCGATGAAGAGACCGGTGAGGATGGTTTTTCGTGTTGAAAAAACGGCCTGAAGTTCTGGCGGTGTCCCGGCTTTTGGCAGCGGGGTGCCGTAGGGGCGCAGCGTATTCAATATTTGAGCGCCGTTGGGATCGGTCAGAATGAAGTTATAGACGATTCCTGGCGCCAGGGCGTCGCGGGCTTGTTGGTAGAAACTTTTGAAATTGCCCAGCGCCAAATTCTGGGACGTCGCAAGAATCTTCAGCGCCGACTCGATTGAAGCGAGTTCCCGGTCGAGGTCCGCAACGACCTTTCGAGCCAGCAAGAGGGTGGTCTGATCCAGTTGCTCCTGGCGCATCTGATATTGCTTGTAAATCAGGCTGGCACTAATCACGACCGCCGGAACTATGCAGGCGGCAACCACCATCAACAGACTTGTACGAAGTGAGTAACGCTTGCGAATAGTCATCTCAAACCAATTGTTGAACGACCAAGGAATAGCTTGAAGATTATCCGCAACTTCCCGCGTAGTCCCAAGAATTTGACCTGAAGTTTGTCGATTTAAGGGGGCTGCTGTATTGCTGGACGGCTCGAAATGTACGGAATATCATGGTTTGTCGTGTTTCAGACAATTTTTATTAAAAAATTGTCTATATAAAACAATGAATTATAGGTGGCACCCGTCTTGCTCATTGCTATCCAGACCTCTGGAGAACAGCATGAAAGCCAGCGAAATCCAGGCCTTGCTCGATGAGCCGGCCTGTACTCACAACAAGAAGGAAAAGTCCGGTTGCGCCAAGCCCAAGCCGGGCGCGACGGCGGGTGGCTGTTCCTTCGATGGCGCTCAGATTGCACTGCTGCCGATAGCCGATGTTGCGCATATTGTGCACGGTCCGATTGCCTGTGCCGGGTCGTCCTGGGATAACCGTGGTACGCGTTCCTCGGGCGTAACACTTTATCGGATAGGGATGACGACTGATCTCTCGGAAACCGATGTGGTGATGGGGCGTGGTGAAAAACGTCTGTTCCACGCCATCAAGCAGGCCATCGACAGTTATTCGCCTGCCGCTGTCTTCATTTACAACACCTGCGTGACCGCGCTGATCGGTGACGATGTCGGTGCAGTGTGCCGGGCGGCCACGGAACGCTGGGGTACGCCGGTGGTCCCGGTCGATGCTGCAGGCTTCTATGGCACCAAAAATCTCGGCAACCGACTGGCCGGTGAAGCGATGTTCAATCATGTGATCGGCACGGCCGAGCCGGCGCCCGTTTTGCCACGGGCTGACGGCTTGCCGACATACGATGTCAACCTGATCGGCGAATACAACATTGCCGGTGAGTTCTGGCATGTCGCCCCCTTGTTCGATGAACTGGGCTTGCGCATTCTTTGCACCTTGTCCGGTGATTCGCGCTTTCATGAAGTGCAGACCATGCACCGGGCCAAGGTCAATATGGTCGTCTGTGCCAAAGCGCTGCTCAATGTGGCGCGCAAGATGGAAGACAACTTCGGCATTCCATACTTCGAAGGCAGTTTTTACGGGGTGGAGGATGTCTCCAACGCGCTGCGCGATTTTGCCCGTTTGATCGGCGATCCGGATCTGAGCGCACGTACCGAGGCAGTGATCGCCCGTGAGGAAGCCAAGTCGCATGCGGCGCTGGAGCCCTGGCGTGACCGCCTGCGTGGCAAGCGGGTACTGCTCTACACCGGCGGCGTCAAGTCGTGGTCCATCGTTTCTGCCTTGCAGGACCTGGGCATGAAGGTGGTGGCGACCGGTACAAAAAAATCGACCGAAGAAGACAAGGCACGCATCCGCGAACTGATGGGCGACGACACCAAGATGATTGATGACGGCAGCCCGAAAGCCTTGCTTTCGACCTATCACGAATACAAGGCTGACATCCTGATCGCCGGTGGTCGCAATCTCTACACGGCGCTGAAGGCGCGCATTCCCTTCCTCGATATCAATCAGGAGCGCGAATTCGGCTACGCCGGCTACGACGGCATGGTTGAGTTGGCTCGCCAGCTGGCGTTGTCCATGGAAAGCCCGGTCTGGGCTGCCGTGCGCAAGCCGGCGCCATGGGCCAAACAAAGCGGTCCCGGCACTGTGCTGGCGGCCTAGGGGAACAACATGGCAGAAATCGTCCATTCCAAGAAAGCGCTGGCGGTCAATCCGCTCAAGGTGAGCCAGCCGATTGGGGCTTCGCTCGCCTTTCTCGGGCTCAATCGCTGTCTGCCGCTGATGCATGGTTCGCAGGGTTGCACGGCTTTCGGCAAGGTTTTTTTCGTGCGCCATTTTCGCGAGCCGATCCCGCTGCAAACGACGGCAATGGATCAGGTGTCGAGCATCATGGGCGCCGACGACAACGTAATCGAGGCGCTCTGTACTCTCTCGGACAAGAGCAAGCCGGACATCATCGGGCTGGTGACCACGGGTCTTTCCGAAACACAAGGGACGGACATCCGGCGCTCGGTGCGTGACTTTCGAGCGGCCCATCCCGAATTTGCCCACGTTGCCGTGGTGCCGGTCAATACGCCGGACTACGTTGGCTGTCTGGAAAGCGGATACGCGCTGGCCATTGAATCGCTGATCGATACGCTGGTGCCGGAAAGCAGTTGCGTCGGCAAGCGGCCAAAGCAGGTCAATGTACTGGCTTCAGCCATGCTGACGCCGGGCGATATCGAGGCGATCAAGGAGTGGGTCGAGGCGTTCGGCCTGCGCGCCATCGTCGTGCCGGATATCGGCGATTCGCTGGATGGCCATCTGGTCGATGCTGAAACGTCATCGCTGACGCTGGGCGGTACGCCACGCTCTGAAATCGAGATCATGGGCGAGTCGTCTGCAACACTGGTGGTTGGTCCCTCGCTGCACAAGGCCGCCAATCTGTTGAAGGCACGCACTGGCGTCCCGGATTACCACTTTGACGGGTTGATGGGGCTGGATGATTGCGATGCATTCACTCAGGTCCTGGCTGAAATCTCCGGAAATCCCGTACCCGAAAAGATCGAACGCCATCGCGCGCAGTTGCAGGACGCCATGGTTGATTGCCATTTCATGATCGGCTTCGCCCGCGTCGCGCTGGCGGCAGATCCCGATCTGCTCGGCATGCAGGTTCGCTTTCTGGTGGGCATGGGGGCCGAGATTGTCAGTGCGGTCAGCCCGCACAAGCATGAAAGCCTGACCAGACTGCAGATAGCCAAAGTCATCATCGGCGATCTGGAAGACATGGAGAAGGAGGCGAGAGCGAACGAGGCGCAATTCATCATGGCCAATTCCCACGCCGCCGAAACCGCTCAAAGACTCGGCCTGCCGCTGATGCGTGCCGGCTTCCCTCAGTACGACCACGTGGGCGGTTATGCCCGCACCTGGGTGGGCTACCGTGGTACGCGGCAAGCCTTGTTTGATCTCGCCAATTTGATGATGAGCCAACACCATGAACTCGAACCCTATCGATCAATCTACTGGACAGCGTCACGCGACGACTGCCGCCCCGGTGAGCAACATGTCATCTCGTCGTCTGCAGCTGGTCTGGTCCATTAAGCAGGAGCCCAGCGCCGTGATCAAGGTTGCCTTCGCTTCGACCGACCGAACCCGGGTCAACCAGCACTTCGGTGCCGCCGAGGGCTTCGTGATTTATGAGGTGACGCCCGACAAGGCCACGCTGGTCGGTGTTGGCGAATTTGCCGAAGAGGCGATGGATGGCAACGACGACAAGCTCACCGCCAAGGTCGATTTTCTCGATGGCTGTGCTGCGGTCTATGTCATGGCGATCGGCGCTTCGGCGATCAAGAAGCTGATGACCAAGGGTGTCCAGCCGATCAGGATCAACGAGGTTGATTCGGTCGACGAGCTTTTGGCCGAGATTTCGAAAGCCATGAGCGATGGCGGTGTCGCCTGGATCGACCGGGCCATTGCGGCACAAGCTAAGGCCCGGGCAGAAGACAGGTTTGCCAGCATGGAAGAAGAGGGGTGGCAGGGATGACCCCGGGAATGATCGAACATCGTGGCGTCGTTCAGCGCATTGAAGGCAGTAAAGCCATCGTGGTCATGGAAACCGGCGGCTGTTCTTCCTGCGGTCAGGGCGCCAGCTGTGGCATCGGCAAGATGGCCAGTGGCCGTGCCGCCACCCTGCTGACCCTGCCGGCCACGCCCCATCTCAAGGCGGGCGATCTGGTCACTATCGCCCTGCCGGAAAGCCGACTGACGCTCTCTGCCTTGCTCGGCTACCTCTTTCCAGCCTTTGCCATGCTGCTGGGGGCCTGGGCAGGTGCAACGCTGGAGGGTGGCGATGGTGGTACCGCTCTCGGCGCCATTGCCGGGTTCCTCGCTGCGCTGGCCATTGCCCGCGTGGTGATCGGCTTGATCCCCGGCCTGATGCCGGCCCCGCAACTCATCCCGATTTCCAATCAATCTCACGCATTCCCCAAGGAGTAACATCATGACTGAAGCCATTGCTGCCGACCCCATCCTCCAGACCGATTTCGTCAAGGAGATGGCCCGCCAGATGCGCGCGCTGGACACCTATGGCACCTATCAGGGCTGGAGTGTCGAAAAGATTCTCGATCCCTATGTGCTGACCAAGGAGCGCAAGGCGACCATTCCGTTGATCGGCGATCCGGACGACGAAACGATTTCGCGCGTCAAGGCCTTCTACAACGCCATCGCCGTGCTCATCGAAAAGGAATGCAAGCTGCTGGCCGTGCCGCTGGTACATCTGACGCATGAAGGTTTTGGTCGTGCGTTGATCACCGTCGGAAAGCTGGTCGCTGTCGATCGTACCTTGCGCGACGTGCATCGCTTCGGTTTTGCCAGCCTCTCGAAGATGAAGGACGAAGCGGACAAGATTCTCGGCGTCGCCATTGAGCGCATCGGCCAGAATTCGGCCGTCGCCGGCCTGTAAGGGGTGGGAGGCAAGATGACTGACGAAGAAATCGCCGCCCTCGACAAGGAAGTGAAAAAGTTGAAGCGCATCGCTTCCGAATGGGCCTCGCAGATGCACGATCTCGTGGAAGACCGCCTGCCGGCGGCCTTTCTCGAAATCCCTGGCATCGCTCAATCGACCTACGACGCCTGTCAGGCGTGGGCGGACGCCAGCGCCCGTCTGGCCAAAGCGCAGAAAGGACAACCAGCATGATTACCGGACTTACCAAGGGTGGCACCGAATGGACGCCGCAATTCGCCATCGAACTGGATCAGTCCAAGTGCATCGGTTGCGGTCGCTGCTACAAGGTCTGTCCGCGTAACGTGCTCGATCTGGTCGAGCGCGAGCTGGATGATGACAGTGACGATGAAGATGACAACATGATGGTGATGTCGCTGGCCAATCCATCCGACTGCATTGGTTGCGGCTCCTGTGGGCGGGTTTGCCCGAAGGATTGCTACACCTACGCACCTGCCTGACAATGCCGAAGCCGCCTGATTCCGCGCACGGCGAGGCCGTCTGTGCCGCCTTGCGCGGCCAGGTCGAAAAGCTTGGCCTGTCGATCGGCAACGAGCCGCTGTGGTCCGATGCCGTCTTCGAAGAGACGACCGATCCGTTTTCGCAGGAGGTCAGCGTGCTGGCTTACTGGCGCGGCAAGGAGCGATTCGGCAAGGCCACTTTTTTCCCGGATGGGCGGATCTTTGCCGAATATCAGGTGCTTTTGCCGCATCCGGACAAGGCGGACAGCTATGTCGATTCCGTGCAAATTTGGGGTCGAGCGCCGCAATTGCGCGGCGAAGCGGTCATTGCCGAATACCTGAAGTAGATGACGACGGTGCAGCCCCGACTGATCCTGATTCACAAGCAGTCCACCAGCGGTCGATTGCGCTTCCTTTGCCTTAGTTCGGGTGTCGTCGCGTTTACGCCATTGCCGGCATTGTCGGCGCTGCATGAAGAAGCGTATTCGCCGAAGATACAGTTTCACCCGACCGCCTCGGTGCGCGAAGCTGAGGTGCAGCTTGGCCTGCCGGAGGGTGCCATCGAGCCGGTGGCTGATTTTCAGGCGTGGGTCGACACGCCGGCCGGTGACGTGCCGGTGTTGCTGGCGGCGTTTGTCGGCATTGACCCGCCATTTGAAGCGGCGGAGCGGACGCGTAGCCGTTTTATCGCCATTACCGAATCGCGTCAGTTGAGCGAGGTCGAGCGCAACCTGTTGCGGCGGGCTTACGAACACGTTCTTGGCTGATTGTCGCAAAAACGACAATGCGCCGTGCTGCAACAATCAAATAAATTCAATTGTTTAGCGTGTTTTTCAGCATGGCACAGGGCTTGCAATGAAGCTCTCATCTACTCTGGGAGAATCGCCATGATCAATCTGACCCCCGCTGCCATCAAAGCTGTTCAACGCTTTATTCGTGGTTCCGAAACGCCCGTGATCGGGCTGCGCATGACCATTTCGGGCGGCGGTTGTTCCGGCCTGCAATACGGTATGAAACTGGAAGCCGAGAAGGCAGACGATGACTGGGAGCTGGACGTCGAGGGCGTCAAGCTGCTGGTCGATCCGATGACCTTCCCGATGATCGACAACGTCACGGTCGATTTCGTCGACACACTGACCCACACCGGTTTCAAATTCGACAATCCTAACGCCAGCGCCCAGTGTTCCTGCGGCTCTTCGTTCTCGGTCTAAGGAGCTAAGGACATGTGGGAATATTCTGACAAGGTTCGCGAGCACTTCTTCAACCCGCGCAATTCCGGCCCGCTGGAAGAAGCGAACGGTATCGGCGACGTCGGTTCCATTCAGTGCGGCGATGCGTTGCGCCTGATGCTCAAGGTCGAGCCGGAAACCGAGATCATCCTTGACGCGCATTTCCAGACCTTTGGCTGCGGTTCGGCCATCGCCTCGTCGTCGGCTTTGACCGAGATGGTCAAAGGCATGACGCTCGATCAGGCGCTTGAAGTGTCGAACCAGAACATCGCCGATTACCTCGATGGCCTGCCGCCGGAAAAGATGCACTGCTCGGTCATGGGCCGTGAAGCCCTGCAGGCTGCCATCGCCAACTACCGTGGCGAGGAGTGGTCCGATGATCATGAAGAGGGTGCGCTGATTTGCAAGTGCTTCGCCATCGATGCCGTGATGATCGAGGATGTGGTCAAGGCCAACGATCTGCACACGGTCGAAGAAGTGACCTTCTACACCAAGGCCGGCGGTGGTTGCGCCGCTTGTCACGAAGGCATCGAGGAGATTCTGGCCAAGGTCAAGGCGGAACAGTCCGGCCCCGGTGAAGTCTCGCCGCCGCCCGCTTGCCCGGCCACGCCGGAAGCGCCGAAGCCGCCTTCAGTCAAGCTGACCCTGGTCCAGAAGATCAAGAAGATCGAAGAAGTGCTGGAGTCGGTCCGTCCGATGCTGCAGCGCGACCATGGCGATGTCGAACTGGCCGATGTGCAGGGCAAGAAGATTTATGTGCATCTGAAAGGCGCCTGTTCCGGCTGCATGATGGAAGCGGCGACCCTCGGCGGTATCCAGCAGAAGATGATCGAAACGCTGGGTGAACTGGTCCAGGTGCTCCCTTCGTCGCACATGCCGGTCGAGGCCTGATCGTCACCCCGAACGGCGACTTCCACGGTCAACCGGAAAAAGTCGCCGAATTCGAAAATCTCCCAACCCCAACAGAGACCCAAAAAGGACAGCGCCATGGAACCGATCTATCTGGACAACAATGCCACCACGCGCTGCGATCCCGCCGTGGTGCAAGCCATGCTCCCTTTCTTCACCGAGCATTTCGGCAACGCCTCGTCGATTCACGCTTTCGGTAGCGAAGTCGGCAAGGCCCTGAAAAAAGCACGCAGCCAGGTGCAGGCGCTGCTCGGCGCCGAGCATGACTCGGAAATCATCTTCACCTCCTGCGGCACCGAGTCCGACTCGACCGCCATCCTCTCGGCGCTCAAGGCCCAGCCGGATCGCAACACGGTGATCACCACCAATGTCGAGCATCCGGCCATCCTGACCCTGTGCGACTGGCTGGAGAAGGAAGGCTACATCGTCCATAAGCTTAAAGTGGACAAGAAGGGTCGCATCGACATGGACGAGTACAAGTCCCTATTGAACGATCGCGTTGCCGTCGTCTCGGCCATGTGGGCAAACAACGAGACTGGTACCATCTTCCCGGTGGTCGAGATGGCCGAACTGGCCTCGGCCAAGGGCATCATGTTCCACACCGATGCCGTACAGGCCGTCGGCAAGATTCCCATCGACCTGAAGAGCACCAAGATCGACATGCTGTCGCTCTCCGGCCACAAGCTGCATGCCCCCAAGGGCATCGGCGTGCTCTATCTGCGTCGTGGCTGCCGCTTCCGTCCGCTACTGCGTGGTGGCCATCAGGAACGTGGTCGGCGTGCCGGTACCGAAAATTCGGCGTCCATCGTCGGCCTCGGCATGGCTTGCGAACTTGCCCTGAACAACATGGAATTGGAAAATACCGAAGTCCGCCGGTTGCGCGACAAGCTGGAAAATGGATTGTTGAGCCAGATCACCCACTGCTTCCCGACCGGTGATGTCGCCAACCGCTTGCCGAACACCAGCAACATTGCCTTCGAATATATCGAAGGCGAGGCCATCCTGTTGCTGATGAACAAGATGGGCATCGCCGGTAGCTCAGGTTCGGCCTGCACCTCCGGTTCGCTGGAGCCTTCGCACGTGATGCGCGCCATGGGCATCCCCTACGCCGCGGCGCACGGAACGATCCGTTTCTCGCTGTCGGTATACAACACCGAAGCCGAAATCGACCGTGTGATTGCCGCCGTTCCGCCCATCGTTGCCCAGCTGCGCAAGCTTTCCCCGTACTGGACCGACAAGGGCCCGGCCGCCAATCCAGAAGCCGCCTTCGCCCCGACCTACGCCTGACCGAAAATCGCTCGCCAAGTCAGCCCGGCGAATGCAAACAATCTCTCTCAGCAGCAACCTCGGTTTGCCCCGGAAGTAATTCCGGGGTCTTTTTTTGCGGATTGTTAGGTCTCGCGAAAGTTCCAAATTTGGCTGTTTTTTCCGGTTGACCGCGAAAATTAAATTTTCTTGGGCACCTGTTGGGCATTGTGCTGCAGGTCTCTCGACTTCCAGTCTTGCTTGCCATGTGGATATATAGAAGTCAGCAACCCGTTGTTGTTTCTGACGATTATTCAGTACTTCTATCCGGAGGCAAACTATCCTTAATTTTCATGGGATTTACGGCAATTGTCTGACCCGACCCGAATGAAGGTCGGGGTCATCTCAAGTTTTAGAGAATATGTGTCGGGAAATTTTACGATTTGGATTATGCATAATGCAAAAGTCTATATAGTTAATTGTTTTAAAACAATAAATTTGTTATGGCACGGAATTCGCTTTAAAATGGCTTGGCGGCAGACAGGTGATGCACCTGTCTGAGGTTAAACAAATCTAAAGAGGGAATATATTTAAATGAAACGACTTATTTCACTGGCTGCACCACTCATAGCCTCGGGGATTCTGGCTATGGCTTCCCCGGCGCAAGCGGCGATCGTGCTTACTCAGGCGGGGGTCGATAGCGGCTTCTCTCTTGCAACCATCGTTACCGGTCTTCAGGGTAGTATCGTTTTAGGTAGCGCGGTCAATAGCGACGGCAAAATCGTGGTTGGCGACAGCTTTGGCAATGGCAAAAATTACGTTTTGAATGACGTCAACAACCAAACGGTTGGCCAGGCTCTTAGCTCGACAAATCCGGTGTATACCTACGCAATCGTCAATTCAGGCGGAACCTTGTACGGTGGCGGTCTGGGTAGTTCGCTTAAAAAGCTCAATAATGACGGTTCAGTCGCCGTAGATTACGGCATCTCCGTTAATGCCGGGATGTGGGTGAATCCGATAAATCAGCATATCATTGCCGTCGGTGGTGGCGGGTTGATCGATATCGACGTCAGTGGCGCAGCTCCTTCGGTGCGTCAGATCAATGGCGCTTATTCAGACGGGATCACGGTCTCGCCAGACGGCCAATTTGTGTACACAAACAACGCAGCCTACCGTATCGACACGGGTGCGTTAGTCGCGAATTATTCAGTAAGCGGTGCTGATGGTATGGCTGTTATCACCAGCTCCAATGCACTCAATGGGAAAGTGATTGTTGGTACCACCAACGGCAATCTCGTGATGCTTGACCCAAATGCAAACTTCGCGCAATCCTTGATCGCTACTGGCGGTGGTTATATTGACTTTTTCGGTGTGGATCAGACCAATGGCTCATTGATGTTTGGACAACCGACACAGCTTTGGCGTATGAGTTGCGGTGATGGCTGCGGTATCGGTGTCGCGCCGCCTCCGACCGGAAATGTTCCAGAGCCAGGCACGGCGATGCTTCTAGCGATTGGTAGCCTTGCGTTGGTACGTTCGCGTCGTCGCAAGAACTAAAACTCCTGATTTTTAGCGCTAGCCCTGGCAAGTCCAGGGCTTTTTTATGGAACGGAAATTCATAAACAATTTACTATCTGCTTTGACGTTGATATATCGGATCAATTTCCGCCTTTGGCAATTGAAATCACCCCAATAGCCCATAAAATGGATTGGTTTTCCTTCGTTCAACACAGGTATCTGCGTGCAAGAGATTTCGTTCGATTGGCCACAAACGGCGAGCGCGCTGGTTCATCAGGCGAAGACCCATTGCGATTTGGCTCGATTGATCATGGATGGTGTGGCCGAAGTGGAGTCGTGGCTGATTGCCCATCAGATTTTGCCCATGCTGCGCCAGAAAGGGCTCAAGACAATCGGTTTCAGCATGGTTGCGCGAGGGCACGAAAGGCGGACGGCAGCTTGTATTCCGTTGCCGGATGGCAGTGCGTTTATCTGTAACGTGCTTGGCTCATGGATGCCGCTCGAAGCACCGGAGGCCATGCATGAAATGCAATATATCGGTTCGCGTTATGCCCCGGGAAAGCACTGGCATGCTGGTTTTGAGGCTACCCTCGGCGAGCTGGATGGCCGTTCGGAGCCGCTAAGCCCCATTGATCTTGCCAAAATCTGGCTGGAAATTACCGGTGAAAAATTGACCGGATTTGAAACGGGAATTCTTGATCACATCGAAGCCATCGGCTACGACGTGGCCGACAAGGTATTCACGACGCAGGGACGTCTGGGGCTGTAGTCGGCAAGGTGCTGGAAAAACCGGTGCCGGGGCCGTTCGGCAGTTGTATGCAGCCATGGGCGATGATTGGCGACGTTCCAGTATTGCTGGCAAACCAGTCCGCCGTGGCCAGACCATGTACCGCCTGCGGTGCTAGCGCGGCTGCCAGATGGGCGCAGGAGAGTAGGCCGCAGGCACTTTCCAGGCTGGAGGTCACGATGACTTCAAGGCGGGACGCGCGAGCGCGCAGCCCCAGCTCCATGCTGGCCAGCAGACCGCCGTGGCGGGCCGGTTTGATCACGATGCGGCGGACCGGTGGGTGGTGGAAGAAATGGGCGTCGAGCAGATGAGTCGATTCATCGATGGCGAGCGGGAATGCCACGGTCGACTGCAATTTTGCGAGTAAAACAGAATCCGCTTCGGCCAATGGTTCTTCCAGGCTTTCGATTGGTAAGTCGGCACAAGCGGCGATGAAGGCTTGCGCCTCGGCAAAATTCCAGGCGCGATTGGCGTCGAGCCGCAGTTTTAATTCGGCGGGTAGATTCTTGGCTAGTTGGTGCAAGCCGGCAATTTCTTCGGAAACCGGTGCGACGCCGACCTTGAGCTTGATGACTGAAAATCCGGCTTTGACTGTAGCGCTCAGTGCCGCACGGTCACATTTCAAAATCGGCCCAAAATTCCGGTTGACCGCAAGATTGGCCACGGGGGGCTCGCCACTGAGCCAGGCGTTCAAGGGCAGCCCGGCTAGCTGAGCAATCAGATCAAATTGAGCCGATTCTTCGGCGAAAGCCGTTGCCGCTGCTTCGCTGATGCCAAATTCGGGCAGGGGCGCGCAATCACCCCAACCGGTCAGCCCATCGGCAGTTTGCAGGCGGCACAGACGGCCCTGACGCTGGCTGAAGTCACCCTGGCTGGTTTGCCACGGACGTTTCAGCGGCAGCACATAGGGCAGCCAGTCGGCCGCAATAATCTTCACGGCCGTTTGCGGTACTTGCCGAAATTGGGCTGGCGGCGTTCGAGCCAGGCGTTGCGACCTTCCTGACCTTCTTCACTCATGTAGAAGAGGCCGGTTGCGTTGCCGGCGAGTTCCTGGATACCGGCCAGGCCGTCGGTGTCGGCGTTGAAGCCGGCCTTGATCATGCGCAGTGCCATGGGCGACAGTTGCAGCATGTCGCGGCACCATTGCACCGTTTCTTCTTCGAGTTGTTCGATTGGCACGACGGCATTGACCAAACCCCAGTCGAGCGCCGTGGCGGCGTCATACTGGCGACACAGCAGCCAGATTTCCTTGGCCCGCTTGAGTCCGATGGTGCGTGCCATCAGGCCGGCACCGAGGCCGGCGTCAAAGCTGCCGACGCGCGGCCCGGTCTGGCCGAAGCGGGCGTTCTCGGCGGCAATGGTGAGGTCACAGACAAGGTGCAGGACGTGGCCGCCGCCAATGGCAAAGCCGGCGACCATGGCGACGACCGGCTTGGGCAGCCGGCGAATCTGCATCTGCAGGTCGAGTACGTTGAGGTGCGGCGTGCCACCTTCATCGATGTAGCCCTCGGCGCCGCGTACTTTCTGGTCGCCGCCGGCACAAAAGGCTTCATTGCCGGCACCGGTCAGGATGATGGCACCGATGTTGTTGTCACGATGCGCTCGGTGGAAGGCATCGATCAGTTCATTGACTGTTTCCGGACGAAAGGCGTTGCGCCGCTCCGGTCGATTGATGGTGATTTTGGCGATGCCTTCGGCGGTGTCGTAAAGGATGTCGGCGTAGGGTTGGGCGCTTTGCCAGCAAATGCTGTTCGTCATGATTCGGCGGTCAGTTGCAATGGGCGGAAGTATAGCCGGGCGGCGTGCGGCAAATGAGGATCGCGACTTATAACGCTCAGATTGCCGCCAACGACCCGGATTTCGACAGCCATTTGAACAGGGTCTCGTACAGCTCAGCCGGCTTGACCGGCTTCCCGAGATGTTCGTTCATGCCGGCGTCGAGACAAAGCTGTCGATCCTCGCTAAAAGCGTTTGCTGTCAGCGCGATGATGGGGAGCGTCTCGTAACCGGGCAGGGCGCGAATGGCCTTGGCCGCTTGCAGTCCGTTCAATTTGGGCATGCGGAGATCGAGCAGTACCACATCGTAGCGAGTCTGCTTCGCCATCGTTACTGCCTCGACACCGTCATTGGCGATGTCCACAATCAACCCGACCACCTCCAGCAGATCGCGGGCAACCTCCTGATTGATCGGTTCATCTTCGGCAAGCAGAATCCGCCTGCCTGAGTACTTGTCATGCAGGCGTTCTTCCGCAGAAGACAGGGCCGGGCGAGCAGATGACTTTATTGGCGGGATGGCTTTGGCTATTCGCGCAGTGAACCAGAAAGTACTGCCCGCACCTTTTCCGCTATCCAGTCCGATGGTGCCACCCATCAGTACGACCAGACTCTTGCAGATCGCCAGTCCCAGCCCTGTGCCACCATATTTCCGCGAAGGTGAGGCATCTGCTTGTTCGAAGGGTCGGAACAGCCGGGACTGGTCCGCTTCGGATACGCCGATACCAGTATCTCGTATCTCGAAGCGAATCATCAGATCGTCGGATGTCTCTTCGACTGGTGCTGCTGAAATGGTGACTGAGCCGCTTGCAGTAAATTTGATGGCATTGTTGGTCAGGTTGAGAAGTACCTGGCCAAGTCGCACAGGGTCGCCCTTGAGACGGCCGATCGGCCGGGGCGGGGCATGTACGGTCAATGCCAGGCCTTTGTCTGCCGCGGTTGGGCGCGCTAGTGAGTTCAGCGTGTCGAGCACTGCCGGTAATTCGAATTCAACCTGATCCAGGTGGTAACGCTCGGCTTCTATTTTGGAAATGTCGAGAATGTCGTTGATGATACCGAGCAGATGATCCGACGCCCCTTTGACCTTGTTGAGCTGATCAATTTGTTTGCTGTCGGTGGCGCGGCGTAGCGCCAGAGTGGTCATGCCCATGATGCCGTTCATCGGCGTGCGCAACTCGTGACTCATGTTGGCCAGGAAGGTGGTTTTTGCCCGATTGGCGGATTCTGCTGCTTCCTTGGCGATGGACAGGGCGGCAGTGTGTTCTTCGACCAGGGCTGCCAGATGGTGGCGGTGACTCTCCAGTTCGGCTTCGATGTGCTTGCGTTCGGTGATGTTACGTCCCGAACCGACGGTGCCGATTACTTCGCCGTGTTCGTTGAGAAAAGGTGCCTTGCGTACGTCGAGGTAGAGTGCTTCTCCCTTGACGTTGCCGAACTCCTCAAACGATGACGGAATCCCTCTTTTGAGTGTGATAGCGTCGGTATTCTGGCAAAGCTCGCCGAAGGTATGCCACTGAGGGTTATCCGGATGCAGTTCCTGTTGTCGTTTGGCAAAAAAAAGATCTGATTTCCCGATGGGTTCATCGGTATCAACCGCCATCAGAAGCTCTTCACTCATGGCCTTGTTGGCAAAAATATAGGCTATGTAATCTTTGCATGTTGGTCTATAACAAAGTTATCTGAATCAATCGGATAGGTGTTGCGATGAAGCCCAATGATTTCCGGAAACTGTCGAGTGCGTTGAAGGAATTGACGCCGCACCAGCGGCAAGTCTTGATGGATCGGCTGCAACCGGCGGCGCAGGAGTCGGCGTCCTACCAAGTGGTTGAGACCCGGATGACCGAGAAGCCGCACTGTCCGCATTGCGCACACGAGCAGGTTTCCCGCTGGGGGTTCGCCAATGGCTTGCAACGTTATCGCTGCAACGCCTGTCGAGCGACTTTCAACGCCCTGACTGACACACCGCTAGCAGGACTTCGGCACAAAGCGAAATGGATGGACTATGCGAAACAGCTGGCTGAGGGGACGAGCATCCGCAAAAGTGCCGCTGCGGTGGGGATTCATCCCAACACGGCATTCCGCTGGCGCCACCGCTTCCTGAACTTGCCCAATGGTCAGCAGGCGATCAGCCTGGCGGGCATTGCTGAAGCCGATGAGACGTATTTCCTTGAGTCACAGAAGGGCAGAAGACAAGGTTTGAGTCGTGCTCCCCGCAAGCGGGGCGGCAAAGCCAGTAAGCGCGGCCTGTCGGAAGAACAGACCGCTGTCCTGATTTGCCGGGATCGTACCGGCAACACCGCAGACTTCATCCTGGAGAAGGCCGATAAGGCACACCTCGGGGCGGTGCTCAAGCCGCTTTTGGCGACCGATGTCATTCTGTGCACCGACGGAGAAAAGGCGCTGGCGGCTGTTGCCAAAGAAATGGGTATCACCCACCGGCCGGTCAATCTGGCTGCTGGTCAGCGTGTTGTGGCGGGGTCTATCATGTGCAGAACGTCAATGCCTACGATAGCCGACTCAAGGAATGGATACGCCGCTTCCACGGCGTCGCCACCCGCTACTTGGGTAACTATCTGGGCTGGCGACGATTGATTGAGCGACACGACCGCGATATTTCCTCTGACGATTTCCTCCGTGCCGCTTTGGGGATCGATGGAGTTCAACATGCTATGGGTACATAGCCAAAATATAACGTTGCTCAAGGTCTTTCGCCCAGATCATGTCGGGAACGTTATCGCACATCAGCCGCAGCATCGAAGCCAGCTTTCGTGAATGCTCGCTTGCTTCTGCCAGTTCTGTCGTACGCAGTGCAATGCGTGCTTCCAGTTCTTTTTCGGATTGCTCCAAGGCTTCCCTGGCCAGACGTTCGGATTTCAGCGCTTCTGCCTGCGCATCTTCTTTTTCCCGACGCAGATCATGAATGCGGTCTGCCAGAGCAAAAGAGAAAAGGAGCATTTCCAGTGCAGAACCGATCAGCATCCCATAGGTGGTCAGCAGATTGGTGGGAAGCCAGTTGAAAGTTCTCAGGGCGAGGAGGACGACTCCAATCAGCAGCAGTGACCAACCCGTAAGAAAAGTACCGGCACCGGGCTGACGGTGTTTCAGGCCGATCAGGCCGCAGGCGACGGCGGTCATCGAAAATACCGATCCAATGATCGCGGTGGCAATGGCGCCTGGTCGATAAGCGTAGAACAGCGTGGCCAGTGCAAGCACAAAGCAGCCTTGAAGAACCCGGATCAGCTTGTCGAAGGCCGGCGAGTTTTGGGATGTGTTCAGGAATTGTCGGGTGAACATTGCCCCGAAATAGCCGGTCAGGCAGAAGCTGCCGGGCAGCGCTATATTTCCCCAGACTGGTGAGTCAGGCCACAAAAACTGGTTGCCGAGGCCGAACATGGATAGTTGGGCAAGAATCATCCCGAGCGCGCAGCCGACGTAGCTCAGATAAATACGGTCACGCAGCGAGAAGTAGAGCAGCAGGTTGTAAAGTCCCAGCGCCAGGAGCATGCCAAAATACAAGGACATGGTGCTGTAGGCGACTTGATCGCTGGCATTAAGCGCATCCGGGGACCAGAGCGTCATCGGCAGTGTCAGACTGCCTTCAGAGCGGATGCGAAGGTAAATGGTCTGATCAATACCGGGCGTCAGATCAACGGGAAATACCAGATTGTGGTGAGCAAAGGGCCTGGCCGCAAAGGGTTGGCGATCGCCAGCGGCCTGCTGAATGACTTCGTCACCCTGACGGGTAAAATATTTGACTTCGTCCAGTGACGGATAGGCGATGGCAAGAAGCCAGCTGCGGCGTGTGTTCGCTTCTGGACTCAGTTTCAGGCGTAACCAGTAGGTGGATGCCGTATAGCCAAAATTCAGATCAGTACTGCCAGCGATAGTCTGAAAATTGCCGGCGATCTCCGGACGTTCCATATCTTCGAATTTCAGCTGGCCGTTAACATCTTCAAGAACCTCCAGATGAGGTCTTAAGGCAACCGTGCTTGTATCTGCGGTTAGACGTAGCTCAGTCTGCGCATGGGCAAGGCTCAGTAACGTTGCCAGCAGAAAGGCGAGCAGCACGCGAGCGAAATGCATGAAGTATCCGGAATATTATATTTTTTCGCATGATACTACGCTAAAAGTGATAGTTGTCTGTGCAGGTGATTCTTGTGCTGTTGTTCTGACAGTTGTTGTCGGAACAATGATGTGCGCTGCAGCCACTGCTGCGGCCATATTCTGGCAATGATAGTTGTCTCGCCGTACCGTAACGGCGAGACAACGAGCGCTTGGGTAGGTCGGTCAGAACTCGTATTCAACCTGCACGCGGACGGTATGCTCCGGCGCTGCGCTCGAAGCAGCAAACAACCATGCTGCGTTGTATTTGATGAACTGGTGATCACTGACCGGAAGCTTTCCGAAGACAGCCGGACCCAGTTTGTGGATACGTTCGCTTTCTGGCGCCCAACGATTCCATTCGCCCATTTCACCGAACCCCTGTAGTCCAAACTCAAACTTGGGCAGCCAGCGGTATTTTGCCTGCCACTGGTATTGAAGTTCTGTTTTTCCCGGTGTTTCTGCCTTGAAACTGCGCTGGAACAGCAGGTTGGCATTAAGCTGGATTTTGCCAAACTCGGTTTGAAACAACGGGCCCCATTTCACTTCCCAGCCTTCGGCATGATCTTTTGGGCGTTCGATTTCAAGAAGAAATCCGACGTCTACCGGGTATTTGCCCGTCTCGGTCAGCTGAAACTTGTTCTCCCATTCGATCGCATCGTAATGAGTGCCTTCGCCATTGGCGCTCTTGTATTTCAGGTATATCTCGGTAAACCACCATTCAGTGGCACCGTAACCGAAGCCGATGCTGGCGGCAGATTCGTGCGGGTCACTGCCATTTCGCGCAGTACCGTACTTGAAGTCGATTTCCTTTTCACCATATTCGACGGTCGGTGTGTAGATGTAGTCCGATGGTCCGGCGTGGGCAAAGATCGGGCTCAACAAAGCCCCTGCAACCAGAATTGTTGCATAAGCGGGTTTCATGGAAATTTCCTTTAAGCGGCAGAGAGGGTCGGTGTGCGCGGACGAACCAGATACATTCCGGTCAATATCAACATCATTGTGGTCATGTAGAAAACCACCTGAATTCCGGAGGGCATGGCTTCATAGCCAATCAAGGTGTGCAGGAAACGCCCGAAAATTGAGGCGTTGTCCAGCAACCATGAGGTGTTCCAAACAGGATTGCCCAGCGTGGGCAGCAGGTCAGCCTGGACCAGAAAGCGCGCAACCTGGCTGGACATGGCACAGGCCAGAAGCAGGATAAGTCCGCTGGTTGAAGCAAAGAAGAGGCGGGGCGGAATGTTGAGGAAGCCGGCATAGAGACCGAAGCCAGCCGTCATGCCAAGAGCCAGACCGATCAGGCCACCACCAATGATGCTGGTCATACTTTCGCTGCCGCCAGCCAGCATGCCATAGAGGAACAGCGCGGTTTCCGAGCCTTCTCGCAGAATTGCCAGCGTAACCACCAGGGCCAGGGCCGACATTTCCCGGCCACCCGAGGCGACATCCGCCCCTAATTTCTTGGCATCGCGAGCCAATTGCGCACCGTGTCGAGCCATCCAGATGTTGTGCCAGGCGAGCATCATCGCTGCCACGGCAAGAACGCCAGCATTAAACAGTTCCTGACCCATACCTTCGGCCATGTCGGCAATTTGACCGGTCAGCGAGGCGACGATCAGCGAGCCGACAACACCGGCTGCGATACCGGCAATCAGCCAGACATTTCGCGTTGGCATGTTGCGGGTGGCGGCAGCGATGATGCCGATGATCAGTGCTGCCTCGAGCACCTCCCTGAAGACGATGATGGCGGAACCAAGCATATTCAATTACTCCGCGATGACTGTGCCGCGAGCCGTCTTTTCATTGAACTCACCGAAAAATGGGTAACGACCTGGTTTGAGGGGGCCAATGTAAATATTGACCTTGGTGCCAGGGGCGATGATCTTTTCCCGGTTCAGTTCGTGGCTTTCGAATTCTTCAGGCGTTGCGTCCTGGTTATGGACGACCAGTTTTACTTTTTGGCCGGACGGAACACGAACTTCTGCAGGTTCGAATTTATGGTCGCGAATGACCACCATTACTTCGCTATCGGCTGCGAAGACGGACATTGAACACAAAGCAAGCAAAGCAAAAAGTTTTTTCATGACAGCTCCTTTGTTGCGCATGATAATAATTCGCATTTAGATTGTCAACAATCCAGCGGGCGCTGTTCGCCTGTGATTTTGCGTAGAGTCAGGGTGATGTCTGGTGGGCTGAAAATGACAAATGCGCTGCGTTGACTGCGCTTGTAAAGGCGGGACAGGTGGACTAACCTTAGTATTGACTCTTACATACCCGTGGCATTTACCTATTTGCTACACGCCTAGATGTCGGGATTGAACAAATCGCGGCATGAATATAGTCCGATCGGAAATGCATAGTGAGAGAACGCCGTCGCTCCCCCCGAATTTGTCTTAATGGTCATGTCTATCTCAGTCTGGGTGGACATAACCTTGCGTTGCCTGCGGCTGATATTTCCGTCTCTGGTGTGGGCGTATTGATTGATGAGGCGGTTTTCGGTGCCAAGCCGAGCGGCGAGGTTGGTGTCTGCCGAATTGAGTCAGCTGATTTGGGCGGTCGGATCGAAGCCTACGTTAGCGTCATGCGGATACGGCGGCTGGGTGATCAGCGCCTGGTTGGTCTGCGCTTCGAGTCAATCAGTGATGATGAACTGGAGTTGATCCAGGAATACAATCGGAAGCACCGGGAACTCCCGGCAACTTCCTGATTGTTTGACTATTTTTGCTGCCTTACGGGCGGAAGAAGCTTTCCAGATCCTGAAAGACCGCATGTTCGGCGTTATGCCGGCGAAGGGCGATGACGTCCTCCAGCTTTTCCACCTGTTTCATCATTTGCGAAAGACGCTGGTCTTCGTTGACCAGTAGCCAGATGCGACTCTGGCGACCATCACCCACCGGCAGGCAAAGGATGCCTTCAACGTTATATGAGCGGCGTGAAAACAGCCCGACCACGTGCGACATCACGCCGGGGTGGTTGTTGACGTCAATTTCCAGCACGGCACGTGACAGAGCGTTTTGTTCATTGCGGTTGATGGCGTTCATCTCAGGCTCCAATCATGTCGCGGTTGGCGGCACCGGGTGGCACCATCGGGTAGACCTTCTCTTCGGCATCGATGCTGGCGTGGATCAGGCAGGGGCCGGGGCGGGTAATTGCTTCCTGCAGCGCGGCGCTGGAATCGGATGCAAGGTCGAGGTCGACCGCGGCTATGCCGAAGCCTTGGGCGACCTTGATGAAATCCGGCATGCCCTTGAATTTCGAGGCAAACAGGCGCTCGCCGTAAAACAAGGTCTGCTGCTGATGCACTAGCCCGAGTACGGCATTGTTCATGAGCACGATTTTGAGGTTTACGTTTTCCTCAGCAGCGGTGACCAGTTCCTGGATGTTCATCAGGATAGAGCCGTCGCCGGTAAAGCAGACCACGGTGCGCTGCGGTTCGGCCAGCGCGGCGCCGATGGCGGCCGGCACGCCAAAGCCCATGGTGCCGAGTCCACCGGAGGTCAGCCATTGGCGCGGCCGACGCAGCGGGTAGGCTTGAGCGACCCACATCTGGTGCTGGCCGACGTCGGTGGCGATGACTGCATCGTCATCGAGGCAGGCAGCGACGCTTCTGATCAGGCCGAAATGGGATCGCGGGTTGTCCGCGTCGTGCATGTCGAGCGGAAAATCGGCTTTCAGGGTATTGCTACGGTCAACCCAGATTTTTCGCGAATTTTGAAATACAGCAGGTAGCAGTTGGTTGAGCGCTTCCTGCACATCCGCGGTAATACCGATGTGGGCCGTCTTGATTTTGTCCAGTTCGGCAGGGTCGATGTCAATGTGGATAATTTTCGCTTGCGGGCAGAAGGCAGCGACTTTGCCGGTGGCGCGATCATCGAATCGGGAGCCGACGGCAATCAGCAGGTCGCATTCTTCGAGAGCGAGATTGGTATAACGCGCTGCATGCATGCCGAGCATGCCGAGCGCCAGGGGATGATCAACCGGCATGGCGCCCAGCGCCATCAGTGTCATGACGGTTGGCAAGCCGGCTTTTTCAGCAAGTTCGATGGCCGAAGCGGCGGCGCCGGAATGCACGACACCGCCACCGAGATAAAGGATGGGGCGTTCGGCAGCATTGATCAATGCTGCGGCCTGCGCGATCAGTACCTGATCTGCCTTCGGGGCAGGCCGGGTGCAACCGGGTTCGGGCAACTCGCTGATTTCGATGGCCTGGCTTTGCACATCCTTGGGGATGTCAATCAGCACCGGGCCGGGGCGGCCGGAGGCAGCGATTTCGAAGGCGTGCGGAATGACTTCCAGCAATTCCTCGACCGATGACACCAGAAAATTATGTTTGGTGATGGGAATGCTCAGGCCGTAGGTGTCGACTTCCTGAAAAGCGTCGGTGCCGATCATCGCCTTGGGCACTTGGCCGGTGATGGCGACCAGCGGAATCGAGTCGAGCTTGGCGTCGGCGATGGCGGTCAGCAGATTGGTTGCACCGGGGCCGGAGGAGGCCATGCACACCGCCACTTCGCCGGTGGCGCGGGCCATGCCCTGGGCGATGAAGCCGGCGCCCTGTTCATGGCGGGCGAGGACGTGGCGGATCGTCGTGGATTGCCCGAGCGCATCGTAAATCGGCAGGATGGCGCCGCCCGGGTAGCCGGTAACGATGCGGATGCCCTGACGCTCAAGGAGTCGAACGGTGATCTGGGCGCCGGTGAGTGTTTCTGTCATGGAGATTTCCTTTGGGTGGGTGGCTTAACCGGCGGGTTCCAAAACAAAACCCCGCCGGTTTTCGCCGGCGGGGTTTGGGGTTCTGTGCTGCTTCTGCTTACCCGATCCGCGACGGCGCGTGCTTGACGACGCCTACTACGACTACGCGTACGACGACCGGTTCAACTGCAAGTGCAGAGAATTGGCGGGAGGTACGGTTTGCGTTCATGCGGGATTCGGTGGGGGAAATTCAGAAGAAGCGTAACTATCGTTCACTTCGTGCTGAAAATCAAGGGCTTGAGGTGCTGTGGAATTCGATCGAAAATTTGCGAGTATCCGGCAGGCAATCCGGCGCTAATTGTTGGATACTTCGTCGATATTGAGGATGAATCAGGAATGCCGATAAACATGAACAGGCGGGGAAGATTGCATGACTGAGTCTCTTGGCGATACCGACGCGGGCAGGGTTCGCTTGTTCCACGCCAGTCTGGTTTGGCCGCTGCAACTTGAGCCATTGACGGTGAGTGGCACCGAAGGAAGGCACTGGGAAGTTTTTGAGTCGTGCAAGGAGCCTCATCCCTGGCACCGTATTGATGACGAATTCATGGAGGACTCGAGTCAGTTCGAGGAGCGGCATTATCGGGAATTTGTCTCGTTTCTGCCTTATGTGCAGCGCTTTTTGTATGGGGAAGGCCGTTCGCGAAATTCGCGGCCGGGTGACCCGCCGGGCAATTCGCCGATGCACGTCTTTCGGCGCAAGGATATTGCCAGCTTGCGATTGGTCCTGCGCAAGGGACAGGCACCGATTACCTTGAAGCTGGTTCATCTTGACCTGTATTTTTTCCACGACCTGGATGTCGTGCTGCTCAATCTCGAAGTACGTGCCGATGAATTGCCGCTAGCTACGGCGCGCGACCTGCTATTCCGCTTTGGTCGTGCCTATCCCTCGGGTTGGGAGGAGGGTGGCGAGGGGCTCCACAACGTCTATCTGGCCGAGTGGATCGGCGTTGATGGTCAGGTGATTGCGCGTTCCGATGCCGAAAAGCGGGAGAAATACCTGAGTTATGTCTGCCAGCATCGCAGCCCCTGCATTTCCGAGCATTGGGCCAGTCTGTTGCGGCCGATGGTGCTGGCGCATTCCGATGAGGTCGGGAGCTTGCGCTACCGCCTGATCGAATATCAGCGCATGCCGGTGATGGCTTATCTCGCTATCGACGAGCCGCGCAAACTGACCCGCGAGGATTGGGTGCGCATTGGTTTTGCGACCACCTTGCACCCAAATGAGACACTGCCGATTAACGAACCGGGGGTCATCGAGTTTGAAAATCGGTTCTGCCAGGACCGGTTCTGGACCAACAGCGAGGCCGGCCCGAATACGCGTTTCATGTGTACCGGCAATGCGTTTACCGTCGTTGGCGATGCGGCGTTCCCGTTTTTCGTGGATGGTGAACGTGGGGTTCTGGCTCAGTTCCGGCACCAGTATTTCATCGTTTTTCTGATTGCCCACCTGCATCGGGCGTCGCTGCTGGCGTTTTCGGAAGTCCTCGTCGACGCCGTCAATGATCTCGATATTCGTGACGATGTTTCGGTTCGTCGCTTCAAGCGTCGTATCCGGGCCAACTTTGAAACCTTTCTGCGCTTTACGCACCGCTACTGGTTCCATGAGCTTTCCGAACGGCCGCACGTGCAGACCATGTACCGTCTGTGCTCGAATCATTTGCACAACGACGCCATGTACGATGACGTGCGCGATGAAATCCGCGAGATGAGTCATTACCTGGACAGCGATTCGCAGCGTCGGCAGTCCAATACGGTGGTCCGGCTGACTGTGATTACCATTCTTGGTTTGATCGCCACGGTGACGACTGGTTATTTCGGCATGAACATCATTTCGTTTGGCGAGGGTTCAGTGCTGGAGCGGGGGCTGCATGGGCTGGTCGCCACCACGGTATTTATCGTGCTGGTCCTCTTTGCGGTTGCCAAATCGAAACGCCTGTCTGATTTCCTGGAGGCCTTGTCGGATGAAAAACTGACGCTGGTCGGCAAGTTCCGTGCGCTGTGGGGCGTGGTGGGCAAGACGGAACGCTAAAAAGCGGCGAATCGGAAATTTCGATTTTGGCTATTTTTTCCGGTTGACCGTAGCAATGACTTTGATCCCGCAGTTAGGGGCGCAGCAGTCCGATTTCTCGTGCCGTCGCCGGGCCAATCAGCGTGTCAGCAAGGCTGGCGGGCATTTCGGCCGTTTGTTCGTCAATCGGCGTGCGCCCCCCCATGATTTCCGCCATTTCCTGTGGCAAACGCGGATTGCGTTGTGGTTCAGCATAGCCATCCGGGTAGATCGGTTGCAGGGTGGCGAGGTTGTATTTGTCCGTAGCGCCGAAGGTGTGCAACATTTCGTGGGCAATCACGACGCTGTTTTGTCGACGCTGCTGGCGGCTGGCATAAACGTGGATGAGGCCGATCTGTCCTTTCGACAGACCCGTCGAGTGCGGCACCGCTCCGTTGAGTTCAGGGTCGTGAAATAGCACAAATAGCCGGATATTCGGTCTTGGTCCGCTGATCTGGTCATGCTGCGACGCCCACCAGCGCAATTTGAGGCTCCACCAGATGGCGTCCAGTGCGCTTGCAGGGCGAGGAGGGAGGGGCGGCATGTCGGCCTGCGGCGGCGCGACGTTGAGAATGATCGGTTGCAGTACCGAGTTGCCGGCATTTTTCGTCTGTAACTGCATCCATTCGGCGATCTCGGCAAAACTGTCGTTGTTCAAGCTGCGAATGTAGTTGGCAGTGGCTGGCGAGTTATCGCCCGCGATTGGATAAATCGCGACATGGATGCTGTGTTCCCAAGCGGTCAGCCGCGAATTGCTGCGCCAGTCAGCAAGGCCAACGGTGGCCAGAATAATCAGCAGAATGAGGATGCGGAATTTGCGGAACATGGTGTCGGCGGGGGGAGTCTAGCGCGCTAACTCAAGCGACCCGGCACCGCGGACCGATGGGCTGATCAATGTGTTGCCGCCGCGGTGGCCTGCTCGAGCGAACGAAGGATAGCGGCGAACAGATTTTGCGGTTCGATCGGCTTGGCGACAAAGTCGTTCATGCCCGCCTCAAGGCAACGCATCCGGTCTTCTTCAAAGGCATTGGCGGTCATGGCAATGATCGCCACTTTCGCGCCAACAGGCAGTGAGCGAATCAACCGGGTAGCCTGCAAGCCATCCATGTTCGGCATTTGCATGTCCATCAGGATTACATCAAACCTTTGGCTTTCCAGCATGCCGACAGCCTGGCAGCCATCGTCGGCCAAGGTCACGATTTGTCCTGCATCTTCCAGCATGGAGGCGGCAATTTCCCGATTGATCGGTTCGTCATCAACCACCAGAACACGGTGCCCTGGAAAGCGTTTGATCAGTATTTGTTCAGGACTTTCGAGCGTGCGAGGCATGACGTTGGATGCTGTATAGAGCTTTTTTTTCAGTCTTACGGTCAACCAGAAAAGACTGCCTTTTCCCAATTCGCTGCTGGCACCGACAGTGCCGCCCATGAGTTCCGCCAGCCGCTTGGTAATTGCCAGTCCTAATCCGGAGCCCCCATATTTTCGTGTAATCGTATTGTCCGCCTGTTCAAATGCAGAGAATAGTTTGGACAACACATGGTCCTCGATGCCAATGCCGGTATCCTCGACTTCGAAGCAGAGCAGGGCGTCCTCAGCATTGTCTTCAAGCAGGCGAACGCGCAGAGTGACTTGGCCGGCCTCGGTGAATTTGATGGCATTGGCCGCGTAGTTGAGCACCGCTTGTTGCAAGGCTGTGGCATCGCCCAAAAGGTTGGGCGGCGTGGGGTCAGCTTCGGTAATCAGGCGCAGACGCTGATGCTGGGCGCGAGCTTGCAGCATCGAGGTGACGTTGGCGAGAATACTGTCGACCTGAATTTTCGTTTGGGTAAGTGTGACTTTTCCTGCTTCGATTTTTGAAAGTTCAAGCACCGTGTTGATGATGTTCAACAGGTGGGTGCCGGCTGCTTCCAGTTTGTCGATCTGTTCGAATTGTCGTGGTGTCAAGCCGCCACGACGGATCAGATGCGCCATGCCGTTAATGGCGTTGAGCGGCGTCCGGATTTCGTGGCTCATGTTGGCCAGGAATGCGCTCTTTGCTACGCTGGCTGCTTCTGCAGATTCCTTGGCTTTGCTCAGCTCGGCGGTACGTTCTTCGACCAGTTTTTCAAGTTGTTTGTGATGCCCGATCAGTTCGTCCTGAGCCATTTTGGTGGGCGTGATGTCGCGGGTAATCGACAATAGGCAAGTGACGCCATCCAGCTCTATTCGAGAAACCGAGAACATTCCCCAGAATATTTCGCCAGTTTTTTTGCGAAAGCGTGCCTCAAGGAGCAACTTGTCCTCACCATTGCGAATCCGCTCGGCAAAGCGTTGGCGATCCGCGGGGTCGAACCAGATGTTGAGGGTCAGTGCGCTCTGCCCGATGAGTTCATCCCGCGTGTAACCGATTTTTTCGATAAATGCGTCGTTAATGTCGATATAAACGCCGTCTTTCAAGCGTGTGATGGCGATCACATCAAACGTTGTCTGGAATACAGTTTGGTAACGTGTCTCGCTGGCATCGAGCGCTAGCCTTGAATTGATAATCTCGGTGATATCCTGGAAATACCAGACTCGCCCCAGATATTCACCACTGCTGCTGCGTAGTGGCGTTGAATGGCGCTGTAGCGTACGTCCATCCTTCAGAAGGATGTCGCAGATGTCTTCCATCTCTGGATTCGCGTACAACTCAAGTACGCGCTCGATAAAGGACTCGGGGTGCTCGACCAGCAGAGCTACCTGATTGAGCTGGTTTGAATCTGGTGTGAATAGCAAGTTATCAATTGGTGATGCCGGTATGGGCAGTCCCCAAACAGAAAAAAATCGCTCATTAACTGAAACGACTGCACTGTCCTGATTGACGACCAGAACTCCATTGGGCGACCCGTCAACGATTGCGCGTTGCAATGAGGCATGAAAGGAGTCGCTCAGCTTGCCCGTGTCCATGATTATGCGCGGTCTATTGAATCACTAATTGTACTCACATTGTATCCAACAGCGTGATCTGGTGCTCTCTGGTAAATCATCGAGCAGGCGCAAAAAACCCGGCATTTGCCGGGTTTTATGTGGGTGATTTCTATCACGCAGCGACAGGAATCTTGCCAATCTTGATCTGCCATTCTTTCGGCCCGGTGTTGTGAACACTAATGCCTGAGGAGTCCACTGCAACGGTCACCGGCATGTTCTCGACATCGAACTCGTAAATCGCTTCCATACCGAGATCCGCGAAGCCGACGACCTTGGCTGACTTGATCGCCTTGGCCACCAGGTAGGCGGCGCCGCCGACGGCCATCAGGTAGGCCGACTTGTTGTCCTTGATCGCCTCGATGGCAATCGGGCCGCGCTCGGACTTGCCGATCATCGAGATCAGGCCGGTTTGTTCAAGCATCATGCGGGTGAACTTGTCCATGCGCGTGCCGGTGGTCGGGCCGGCCGGTCCGACAACTTCATCACGCACTGGATCGACCGGGCCGACGTAGTAAATGACGCGGTTGGTGAAGTCCACCGGCAACTTCTCCCCCTTGGCCAACATGTCGGCAATTCGCTTGTGAGCGGCGTCGCGGCCGGTCAGCATCTTGCCGTTGAGGAGCAGCTTTTGGCCCGGCTTCCAGGCGGCAACTTCTTCCTTGGTCAGTGTATTCAGATTGACCTGGGTGGCGGACTTGAGATCCGGCGTCCAAGTGACGGCCGGCCAGTCTTCCAGCTTCGGCACTTCCAGCTTGGCCGGGCCGGAACCGTCGAGATGGAAATGGCAGTGGCGGGTTGCGGCGCAGTTCGGGACCAGAGCGACCGGCAGGTTGGCCGCATGGCAGGGGTAGTCCAGAACCTTGACGTCGAGCACGGTGGTCAGGCCGCCGAGGCCTTGGGCGCCAACGCCCAGTGCATTGATCTTTTCCATCAGTTCGAGGCGCAGCTCTTCCGGGCGGGTCAGCTTCGCACCCGTAGCAGCCTTGGCCTTCAGTTCGTGGATATCAACCGGGGCCATGATCGATTCCTTGGCCAGCAGCATGGCCTTTTCAGGCGTGCCGCCGATGCCGATGCCGATGATGCCGGGCGGGCACCAGCCAGCGCCCATTTCCGGAATCTTGTGCAGCACCCAGTCGACCAGATCGTCGGAAGGATTGAGCATGGCGAACTTGGATTTGGCTTCCGAGCCGCCGCCCTTGGCGGCACAGATCACTTCAACATGATGTCCGGGAACGATCTCGAAATGGACGACGGCCGGGGTGTTGTCCTTGGTGTTCTTGCGGGCACCTGCGGGGTCGGCCAGCACCGAGGCGCGTAGCGGATTGTCCGGGTTGCCGTAGGCACGACGGACGCCTTCGTCAATCATCTGCTGAATGCTCATGGTGGCGTCAGGCCAGGTAACCTGCATCCCGACCTTGATGAATACCATGCCAATCCCGGTGTCCTGGCAGATCGGGCGATGGCCTTCGGCCGACATGCGTGAGTTAGTCAGGATTTGGGCGATGGCGTCCTTGGCGGCGGGGGATTCCTCGCGGTCATAGGCTTCACCAAGTGCCTTGATGTAGTCCAGTGGGTGATAGTAGCTGATGTACTGGAAGGCATCGGCAACGGACTGGATCAGATCTTCTTGTTTGATGGCGGTCATGCGCAACTCCGGGTCAGTGGTTTTTTTGATGTTGCAATGCGAGGGTCTGGGTCATGGTCTTGTCAACCAGGGCCATGGCCAGGGCGGAAAAAAGGAATACAACATGGATGATCACCTGCCACATCAGCGTGTGCTCGGGCAGGTTGGCGGCATTGATAAAGCTTTTCAGCAGGTGAATCGACGAAATGCCGATGATGGCGGTCGAAAGCTTGATCTTGAGAACACCTGCATTGACGTGGGACAACCATTCAGGCGTATCCGGATGGTCATCGAGATCAAGTCGGGAAACAAAAGTTTCGTACCCGCCGACAATCACCATGATCAGCAGGTTGGCAATCATGACGACGTCAATCAGGCCGAGTACGGTGAGCATGACATCGGTTTCGGTAATGTGCGCGGTGTCGAATGCGTTATGAACCAGATGGCTCAATTCGACCATGAACAGCCAGCAATAGACCACCTGGGCAACGATCAGGCCCACATAGAGCGGGGCCTGAATCCAGCGGCTGGCGAAGATTAGGGACTCGAGAGATTTGATCGGTGAACTCATCGTGGGATTCGGAAAAAGGAGGACGGGAAGTTTATCACGCGACTGGCAAGCTTCCGGAATCCCCTCAATTGCTGCGCCGCAGCGTGATTTCGTAAGGCGTTTGTAAGAATATCGACGTCTAATGCCGCATCAACGCTGGCGGGGGAGGGTAGTGTTCTCCAGCTTGCGCGGCTTTACACCGTCTCGGGATTTTTCCGGGATCTA
The DNA here is from genome assembly GCA_016709965.1 of Betaproteobacteria bacterium. NCBI lineage: Bacteria > Pseudomonadati > Pseudomonadota > Betaproteobacteria > Rhodocyclales > Azonexaceae > Azonexus > Candidatus Azonexus amarohabitans. The sequence continues at coordinate 40,363 of JADJLT010000002.1, read as the reverse complement.
CATCGGTTGTTTCAACGTAAATTGCGAAGTACCGCAGAGGAGAAGAATATGTCGAATGAGTCCGTGCAGCTAATTTATCCGTCTGAAGAAATGGTCAAGAACGCGGCGGTTTCGGGGATGGACGCCTACCGGGCGCTGTGCGCGGAAGCGGATGCAGATTATCCGGAATTCTGGGCCAAGCGTGCCCGTGAAATGATCACCTGGAAGCAACCGTTTACCCAGGCGCTGGATGAGTCCAACGCCCCGTTCTTCAAATGGTTTGCCGATGGCAAGCTGAACGTTTCTTACAACTGCCTTGATCGCAATGTTGAGGCTGGCCTGGGTGACAAAGTCGCCATCATCTTTGAAGCCGACAATGGCGAAGTGACCAAGGTTACCTACAAGGAGATGCTGACCAAGGTTTCCAAGTTTGCCAACGCCCTGCGTGGCATGGGCGTCAAAAAGGGTGATCGCGTCGTCATCTACATGCCGATGACCATCGAAGGTATTTGCGCGATGCAGGCTTGTGCCCGTATCGGCGCCATTCACTCCATCGTTTTCGGCGGTTTCTCCGCCCAGTCGTTGCGTGACCGCATGCACGATGCTGGCGCCGTTGCCCTGATTACCTCCGACGGTCAATACCGTGGCGGCAAGGCCATCCCGCTCAAGCCGATCGCTGACGAAGCTTTCGCCATGGGTGGCTGCGAGTCCGTCAAGAACGTCATCGTCTTCAAGCGAACCGGTGGTGATGTTAACATGCTGGCTGGTCGTGACACCTGGTTGCACGATGCAGTTGCCAATCAGTCTGATGTTTGTGAGCCGGAATGGGTTGAAGCAGAACATCCGCTGTTCCTGCTCTACACATCCGGTTCGACCGGCAAGCCGAAGGGTGTTCAGCACTCTACGGGTGGCTACCTGCTGCACGCCATCATGACCATGAAGTGGACCTTCGACATCAAGCCGACGGACGTCTTCTGGTGTACGGCTGACATCGGCTGGGTCACTGGTCACACCTACATCACCTATGGCCCGCTGGCCTGTGGTGCAACCGAAGTCGTCTTCGAAGGCGTTCCGACCTACCCGGATGCTGGGCGTTTCTGGAAGATGATCCAGGATCACAAGGTTTCGATCTTCTACACCGCACCGACAGCCATCCGTTCGTTGATCAAGTCTTCCGACACCAACCCGGCCGTCCATCCGAAGGCTTACGACCTGTCTTCGCTGCGCATCCTTGGTTCGGTCGGTGAGCCGATCAATCCGGCTGCCTGGACGTGGTACTACGAAAATGTCGGCGGCGGTCGTTGCCCGATCGTCGATACCTTCTGGCAGACCGAAACCGGTGGTCACATGATCACCCCGCTGCCGGGCGCTACGCCGCTGGTTCCGGGTTCCTGCACCCTGCCGTTCCCGGGCATCCAGTTCGCCGTGGTCGATGAGACCGGTGCCGATCTGCCATGGGGTCAGGGCGGTATCCTGGTTTGCAAGAAGCCTTGGCCGTCGATGATCCGGACGATTTGGCAAGACGATGATCGCTTCGTCAAGTCTTATTACCCGCAAGACTTCCAAGGCAAGTACTACCTGGCTGGCGACGGCGCGATTCGCGACAAGGATACTGGCTACTTCACCATTACCGGTCGTATCGACGACGTGTTGAACGTTTCTGGTCACCGCATGGGTACGATGGAAATCGAGTCTGCGCTGGTTGCCAATCCGCTGGTTGCAGAGGCTGCTGTTGTTGGCCGTCCGGATGATCTGACTGGTGAAGCGATCGTGGCGTTCGTTGTGCTGAAGGGCTCACGCCCGACAGGTGATGACGCCAAGCGCATCATCAAGGAACTGTCTGACTGGGTGGGCAAGGAAATCGGTCCGATTGCCAAGCCGAAAGACATTCGTTTCGGTGACAATCTGCCGAAGACCCGTTCGGGCAAGATCATGCGCCGTTTGCTGCGTGGTCTGGCCAAGGGCGAGGAATTGACGCAAGACACCTCGACGCTGGAAAATCCGGCCATCCTGGAACAACTCAAGGGCTAATTCAGGCGCTGGGCACAGAGGCGGCGAGCTTGCCCGCTGCCTCTGACGAAGAATAGGCAAGGAGGGGACAATGGTCGCCCATAAGGTGGCCTTCCGTGTAGTCGCAACAGACTATATGCCAACAACGGCTGGCACGCTTGGCGTGCCGGCCGTTTTCTTTTTCAGGATGGGGTTGTGAAAAGAGCAAATCCGACCCGTCAGCGGCTGGCTGCACTCGGCCTGCTTGGCGCGCCCCTATTAACGTACCCGTTACTTAGCCTGCCAAGCGGCGAGTTCGGGGGTATTCCTGCGACCTATCTGTATCTGTTCGGCGTCTGGGCTGGATTGATCGCTTTGGCGGCCTGGGTGGCCGAGCGAGGCAAGTAGATGCTTTCCGGCTGGTTCATCGCGTTCTTGGCTGCAGCCTATCTCGGCCTGCTTTTTGCTGTTGCGCGTTTCGGTGATGCCCGTGCCGATGCCGGCAAATCAATCATCTCGCCTAACGTGTATGCCTTGTCGCTGGCCGTTTACTGCACCTCCTGGACTTTTTACGGTAGCGTCGGTCGGGCTACTTCCGGCGGATTGTCTTTCCTGACGATATATATTGGTCCGACGTTGATGCTGCTTTGCGTCGGCGTCATCATCAAGATGATCCGTATCAGCAAGGCTCAGCGCATTACGTCGATTGCCGACTTCATTGCCTCGCGCTATGGCAAGAGCCAGTTGCTGGCTGGCATGGTGACGGTTATAGCGGTCATTGGCGTTGTTCCTTACATTGCGCTGCAATTGAAAGCGATGGCAGCGAGCGTCGATGTCCTGCTTGATCATGCGGGTAGCAATGGCGAGATTCTGGGGCTGGATTCAACTTTTCTGATTGCCATCGTGCTCGCGCTGTTTTCGATATTGTTCGGGACGCGCCATCTCGATGCAACCGAGCGGCACGAGGGCATGGTAGCGGCAGTGGCATTCGAGTCGGTGGTCAAGTTGTTCGCATTCGTCGCAGTGGGCTTGTTTGTCACCTACGGGATGTTTGGCGGGTTCAGCGACCTGTTCCAGAAAGCCAGTGCGAGCGCCAACCTCAGTCGCTTGCTGCAACTTGATTCCGGACGAGCGGAAACATGGACCTCGCTGATTCTGCTCTCCGGGCTGGCGATTATTTTTCTTCCCAGACAATTCCAGATCATTGTGGTCGAGAACGTGGATGAGGCGCATCTCAAGCGCGCCGTCTGGCTATTTCCGCTGTATCTGCTGCTGATCAATATTTTTGTGTTGCCTCTGGCGCTGGGTGGTTTGATGCATTTTGGTGGAGATCATGCCGATCCTGATACCTTTGTACTGACCTTGCCGCTTGCCCGGGGGGCCGAGGCGATGGCGCTGCTCGCCTTTATCGGAGGACTGTCGGCGGCGACCGGAATGGTGATCGTTGAAACGATCGCGCTGTCGACCATGGTCTGCAACGACCTGGTCATGCCTTGGTTGCTACGGTCAACCTGGCTGCAGACGGAAAAACGAAAGGATTTGTCTGGTCTTCTCATCGCTATCCGGCGCATTGCCATCGCCTCAATCCTGTTGCTTGGCTATATTTATTTTCGTCTGGCCGGTGAAGCTTATGCGCTGGTGGGTATCGGATTGATCTCATTTTCAGCGGTTGCCCAGTTCGCACCAGTCATGTTCGGCGGCATGTACTGGAAGCAGGGTACGCGTGCCGGTGCGGTGGCTGGCTTGCTGGCTGGATTTGTCATCTGGGTATATACCCTGTTGCTGCCATCCTTTGCCAAGTCGGGCTGGATAGACAGCGGCTTTGTCGTGCAGGGATTGTTCGGCCTTGAATGGCTAAAGGCGCAAGCACTGTTCGGGTTGACTGGTCTGGATCCGATATCGCATTGTCTGTGGTGGAGCATGTTGGCGAACATCGGCGCCTATGTCGGGGTGTCGCTTAATACCCGGCCGGATGCTGTCGAAGCAAGCCAAGCCGAGCGATTTGTCGATGTCTTCCGTTTTGATTCACAAAATGCCGAAGCACGGCTGTGGCGTGGTAAAGCTTCACCAGAGGCCTTGCTGGGGTTGCTGGAGCGTTTCCTCGGGGCTGGACGAGCAAAGCAGCAATTAGGTGCCTATGCCTTGTCACGCGGTGCCAAAGACTGGCGCAGCTTGCCGGCAGATGCCAAGTTTGTTCAGTTCGCCGAAGCGGAACTGGCTGGCGCGATTGGTTCGGCCAGTGCACGGGTGATGGTCGCGTCCGTGGCACAGGAGGAAAATCTTGGATTAGAGGAAGTGCTCGATATTCTCGATGAAGCAACCCAAGTGCGGGCCTACAGCCACGAACTGGAGGCCAAGCGGAGCGAGTTGGAGGCGGCGACCGCAGAGTTGCGTGAAGCCAATGAGCGTCTGCGTGAGCTGGACCGCATGAAGGATGATTTCATCTCAACCGTGACCCACGAATTGCGAACGCCTTTGACATCAATTCGTGCACTCTCCGAGATGTTGCATGAAGACCCGCGTATTGAACTCAGTGATCGCAAGCGCTTTCTCGGCATTATCGTTGGTGAAGCCGAGCGCCTGACCCGCCTGATCAACCAGATTCTAGATATGGCCAAGCTGGAATCCGGACGGGCAGAATGGATTACCAGCGAAGTCGACCTTGGCGAAGTGGTTCGCGAGGCTATGGAATCGTTGGGTCAGTTATTTCGTGAGCGCTCGGTTGCTCTGGAGGGTGAGTTGCCGAGTCAGGGCCCGGTGGTCCTGGCTGACCGCGACCGTTTGACTCAGGTCATGATCAACCTGCTGTCGAACGCCGTGAAGTTTGTACCGAGTGAAACCGGGCGCGTTTTGGTCAGGCTCTCCAGCTCGGCAGGCCTTGTTCGGGTTGAGGTCCGCGATAACGGTCCTGGTCTGACGGCCGAAGAATGCAATGTCATTTTCGAAAAATTCCGGCAGGGTGGAAACACGATGACCGACAAGCCGCAAGGTACTGGGCTTGGCTTGCCGATCAGTCGCCAGATAGTTGAATATTTTGGTGGTAATCTTTGGGTTGAAAGCGAGCCCGGTTCCGGAGCAAACTTCATTTTCACGGTGCCTTTGCCGGTGCCGGAGGAATAACAAAGGGAGACAAACCTCATGAGCAAGAAAATCCTGATCGTTGACGACGAGCCGAATATTGTTATTTCGCTCGAGTTTCTGATGAAGAAGGAAGGCTTTACCGTGGCCGTGGCCGTGGACGGTGAGGAGGCGCTGGCCAAGGTGGCAAGCTTCGAGCCGGATCTGATTCTGCTTGATGTCATGATGCCAAAGAAGTCCGGTTTTGAGGTCTGCGAGGCACTTCGGGCCGATCAGGCGAGAGCTGGTTTACAGATCGTGATGTTGACGGCCAAGGGGCGCGATACGGAAGTGGCCAAGGGCCTCGCCATCGGCGCCGATGCTTACGTCACCAAGCCGTTTTCGACCAAGGATCTGGTGGCCAAGGTGAAAGCCATGCTTGGTGTTGCCTGAGTCGGGAATTTGCCAACTGCGAAAATAGCAGCTGCTCCTACGGTCAACGGCAAAAAAAGCCAAAAAATAAAAATTCCTCGGAATGCTCGCCATGAAGGCTAAACATCGTTTTATCGTTGCAGTCATTGTGCTCGGTTTGTTGATGACCGGGCCGTTTGTCGTGACCTCACTGCTCGTCTGGCTGGACCTGAAAGAAGCTGAGCGCGACATGCTGACTCAGTTGCTGTTGTCGCGCCTGCCGGTAGGGACAATCATGACCCTGTTCGGCTTTGCGGTTGGTGTTGGCGTACTGCACAAACTGTTCAAGCAATATGTTGAAGGGCTGTTACGCATGTCGGAAACGCTGCGCATGATGCTCGGCGCCAATCGAGATTTTCGGGTAACCGTTGAGGGACCGCCCGAAGTGCAACAGCTGGCTCAGGCAGCCAATGATCTGGCGCAGCAACGCGATGCTCTGATGGACGATGTGGATGCGCAGATTGCAACCGCCAATGCCTCGGTCGAGGAGGAAAAAAACCGCTTGGCCGCGCTGATGTCCGAACTGGCACAGGCGGTTGTGGTCTGCAATCTGGATGGTCGCATCCTGCTTTACAACAACCGCGCTCGACTCCAATTCAAGGCACTGTCGCAGGGGCCGACCTCGGTGGCCGGCGGTGCGTTGATCGGCCTTGGGCGTTCCATTTTTTCGATTCTGGAAAAGAGCCAGGTCGAACATGCCCAGGAAGTCATCTACCAGCGCATGTCAGCCGGAAAAACGGCAATTTCCAATTTCATCACGACGACACGCGGTGGTCAGTTGCTGCGTGCCCAGATGGTGCCTGTCCTTGCCGCCACTGGAGAGGCGGCGGAAGCAGCGATGTCCGGCTACGTGCTCACGGTTGAAAACATTACTCGCAGCATCGAGGAAGAAGAGCGCCGGGATCGGGCACTGCACTCGCTGACCCAAGGCAGCCGTTCCTCGATTGGCAATATCCGCGCAGCCGTCGCCAATTTGCTGGATTATCCTGATATGGAACCCGAGCTGCGCGAACGTTTTCTGCGGGTGATTGATGACGAGGTTGCCAAGCGCAGTCAGGTCATCGATCAGACCATGAGCCAGTTCTCCGATGCCATCAAGACGCGCTGGCCGCTTGAGGATATTCTCGGCATCGACATCATTGCAGCGGCGCAGCGCCGTATCGATGAAAAGCTGAAGTTACAGACCAAGACCGAGGCGCTTGACGATGCGCTTTGGATCAAGGCAGACAGTTTTTCGCTGGTTTTTGCGCTGGTCAGCCTGGCATCGAAACTGCAGGATCACTACGAGCCGCGCGAACTTCGATTTCGCCTGACATCGGCCGGCAGGCTGGCTTATCTCGACTTGATATGGGCCGGGCCGGCCATGTCCTCCGAGACCTTCTACACGTGGGAAATGGAACCCATGCAGATTGGTGGCGAAACTTCGCCGCTGAGCTTGCGTGACGTTATCGACCGGCACGCCGGTGAAATCTGGTATCAGCGTGAAAAGGCTGCGCATCGCGCCTATTTCCGTTTTGTGTTGCCGGTGGCAGTACCTGAAATCGAGCCGGATCTGGAGGAGCGAACCAGCGGTAGCGGGCGTCCGGAATACTACGATTTCGATCTGTTCAAATTTGAAGACAAATCCATCGATCTAGATCGCAAACTATCCGAGTTGACTTATACCGTTTTCGATACTGAAACGACCGGGCTTGAACCTTCCAAGGGCGACGAAATCATTCAGGTGGGCGCCGTCCGCATCGTCAATAACCGGCTGCTGCGCCAGGAGACTTTCAACCAGATTGTTGACCCCGAGCGGCCACTCAAGCCGGAATCGATTCCTATTCACGGTATCACCGAAGACATGGTGCGTGGCCAGCCGAATATCGACGTCGTGTTGCCGGCCTTCCACGAGTTTTGCGAAGATACCGTGCTGATTGCGCACAATGCCGCGTTCGACATGCGCTTCCTGCAACTCAAGGAAGAGCGTACCGGCATTCGCTTTACTCAGCCGGTACTGGATACCCTTCTGCTCTCTGCCGTTGTTCACCCAAATCAGGAGTCACACAAACTCGACGTCATTCTTGAACGTCTGGGCATAACGATCGGCAAGCGCCACAATGCGCTGGAGGATGCGCTGGCGACCGGCGAAGTTTTCCTGAAGCTGGTCAAGCTGCTGGAGGATCAGGGCATCGTAACCGTACGCCAAGCCCTCGAAGCGGCTGAGAAGACCTATTTTGCCCGGATTAAATATTGAGGTTAGCGTGAACTCCGACTTCACGCTGCCTTGCCGGCAGCAACTCGCCCTTTTATCCGCCCTCGAGGCGTTGGCAACACTTGATATGGCGCCAGCACTGGCTGGCCGTCTGCGAGAGTTCCAGCTGCGCAAGGCAGGCAGTGGTCTGGACGGTATCGTTGCAGCACGTTTTATTTCTGCATTCAATGATCGCCTGTCATCAAAGCTCATTGAGCTGACGGCGCGCCGGCATCATTTGCCACCCGTCGCTTGGTGCTGGCTGGCGCTTGGTTCGGAGGGACGAAATGAGCAGACGTTTGTTACTGATCAAGACAATGGCCTGATATTCAGTTCAGCGAGTGTTCAGGAAGCCGTTGCCATGCGGCAACTCTTCCTGCCCTTCGCGCAGGAGGTCAATCAGCATCTCGCTGAGTGTGGTTTTGCCTTGTGCAGTGGTCAAATCATGGCCGGCAATCCCGCTTGGTGCCTGTCGTTCGACGAGTGGCGCGAGAGGTTCATCAACTGGGTGCGACGCCCCGATCCCAAGGCATTGCTCAATGCCACCATCTTCTTCGATCTCCAGCCACTGTATGGTGACCTTGAACTGGGGGAGCGACTGCGTACGCTGTTGCTATCGCTTACTGCTGAAACGCCATCATTCCAGCATCTGATGGCGGCGAATGCCTTGCAGGCAGAAGCGCAACTCAATTTCCGTGGTGAACTTGCGGTCGATGCCAATGAGTCCATCGACATGAAAAAATTCGGTAGTAGGATTTTTGTCGATGCGGCCCGAATTTTTGCACTGGCTACCGGGGTGAGAGCGGTCAATACCGCCGAACGTCTGCGGGGGGCTGGACCGCTGGTGGGTATGCAAACGCATGAGATTGCTGCGGTCAACGCGGCTTTTTCGCATATTTTGAAATTACGTCTGGCGCAGCAAATTGATGCTGCTGCCAAAGGTGAGGTGGCGGGATATGGCCTGAAACCCGCAACACTGCATGATCTCGATCGGGCCATTTTGCGTGAGGCGCTCAAACAGGCGAAACGTCTGCAGCAACGCCTCAAGTTAAACTATGCACTCTAAAATATGAGGTTGTCGTGACTACGCAACAGCAAAAAGGACAAGAAATGGCCGTCGGTCAGGTTGAAATGGCACTGCGTCAGGATGGACGATCCAGGATGGCCGGAAATACGCAGGCTTTCCTGCGCAATCACGCACCATTCAACAAGATGCAGCCGGAAGCACTGCAAAATTTTGCCGAGAAGGCACAGATCGTTTTTTATGCGGCGGGCAGCGAGATTGTCGGGCCGGATTCGGGCAAGGTCCGGTTCTTTTATCTGATTGAGTCAGGCAAGGTGCAGGCGCGTCAGGCCGGCGAAGTAACCGTCACTGAATATTCGATTTTAAGCCTTGGGGCTGGAGAAAGCTTCCCGATCGGGGCGGTAACGGCAGGGCGGCCATCGACCAATGTCTATCTGGCGGTGGAAGATACCTTTTGCTATCAGTTGCCGGCCGATGATTTCCTGGCGCTGATGAGCAGCAGCCCGGAGTTCAACCTGTTCTGTACGCGCTATATTGCCAGCCTGCTCGATCAGTCGCGTCGCCAGTTGCAATTGCAATTTGCCCAGCGCGCCAGCGAGCAGCAGACGCTGAATTCCCCGCTGGCGGGTATCGGGTCGCGGACGCCGATTACCGTGTTGCCCGAAACGCCATTGCGCGCGGCACTTGAAACGATGTCGCAGGCTGGTGTTGGTTCACTTGTCGTTGTTGGTGGAGACGGCAAGGCGGTTGGGGTATTTACCCGTACTGACCTGCTTGATCGCGTCGTGCTGGCCGACCTGCCGCTGAGCACGCCGATTGCACAGGCCATGTCTGCCAAGCCGTTCATGATTGAAGAGCACGCCACGGCTTACGACGCGATGTTTGCGATGGCTACCCATGGTATTCGCCATGTGCTGGTGACCGATGCTGAGGGCAAGCTGACTGGGGTGGTTTCCGAACGAGATCTTTTCTCGCTGCAGCGTGTTGGCTTGCGCCAGATTCGTCAGTCCATCGATAGTGCCCAGAACGTTGAGGCTTTGCAGCAGGCCGCCACTGATGTTCGGCAACTTTCGTTCAACATGCTGGCGCAGGGCGTCGGTGCTGAGCAACTGACGCAGTTCATCTCGGCATTGAACGATGCACTGACTCGTCGAGTCATTCAGCTCAATCTGGAAAATCATAATTTTGACGGGATCGAATGGGCGTGGCTGGCTTTTGGTTCCGAGGGGCGTGACGAGCAGACTTTCAGTACAGACCAGGACAACGGTATTGTTTTTGCACCGCCAGAGGAGGTATCGATCGATGCGCTGAAACAGCGCTTTCTGGCCTATGCCCTTGACGTTAACAAGGACCTGGACCGCTGTGGTTTTCCGCTCTGCAAAGGAAACATCATGGCGAGCAATCCGCAGTGGTGTTTGACGCTCGATGAGTGGAAAGACCAGTTTTCTACCTGGATTCGCATACCGCAACCTGATGCATTACTTAACGCAACCATTTTCTTCGACTTTCGGCCGTTGTTTGGACAGGTGGAGTTGGCTGATGCCATGCGCCGTCATTTGTTGGCCCAAACAGCAGTCAATCCGATGTTCCTGCGCGCCATGGCAAAGAATGCACTCGACGTTGAGCCGCCTCTTGGCAAGATACGCGATTTCCTGACGGATCTTGAGCCCGGCCATCCCGGCAAGATCGACTTGAAAAAATATGGCTCGCGCATATTCGTCGACGTGGCACGTATCTATGCGATGGCAAGTGGCGTTCACAACACCAACTCGATTCAGCGTCTACGAATATCTGCGCAGCGCCTGTCAATTCGCAGCGAGGAGATCAACGCTGTGCTTGAGGGGATGAACTTCATTCAGTTGCTCCGTTTGCAACATCAATATCTTGAAGGGGAGCCGGGCACTCAAGGGGACAACCTGATCGATCCGGAAACACTGAATGAACTGGATCGTCGTATTTTGAAGGAATCGTTCCGCCAGGCCCGGAAGATACAGACTCGTCTCAAACTCGATTACCAGGTGCAATGACCATGCTCGGGCTGAAGAAATTTCTGTTTAAGGGTGGTGCCCCAGCAAGCCTTCCAGGCGATGTGCAGGCCTCACTTGAAGCCTGGCGGCGCAGTGCCGCGCCGAGCATGGAAGAACTTCATTTCCATACGCGATACGTTGTCGTTGATATCGTCAGTAGCGGCTCCAATCCTGATAGTGACAAATTACTTGGTTTGGCTGCAACGTCAATCTGGAAGGGGGCTGTCCAGCCCGACGATACCTTCTACGTGGACTTTTCGACGCTGGATGGTGAGGGTGCTGCGGTCGACCGGCAATTAACGGCGTTTTTGCTATTTGCTGCCAAGGCACCATTGGTGACTTATCATATTCCTTATGTGGGAGGCTTCCTGCACCGCGCCTTCAAAGAACGCCTCAATGTGGATTTTCAGCCCCAGTGGATAGACCTCGCCTGGCTGCTTCCTGCGATGTTTGAAGATAAGGGCCATACGGTTATGCCGCTGGACCACTGGATTGATGAATTTGGCCTTGAGGCCGGAACTGGTCGGCGTGATGCCATGGCCAACACGCTGCTGCTAGCCCGGATTTTTCAGATGCTGACTGTCCGTGCCGTGAGCAAGGAGATCGATACCGCGAGCCGGTTGATCGAAGAGTCCCAGGCCAGCAGTTTCCTCCGTCGAAATCACTAGCAGCAAAGGGCTGTGCGCTCTCTGACCAAACTGCAGCGCTATTACCTGTATTACACAGGTGGCTTCCTGTCGTTTGTCGGGATGCTTGCTGTGCTGGAAAAAAACGGAATGTCGCCGCGTTGGATCGGCTACTCCTTCTTGTTTTTTACCATCTCCATGTATGCCATCATCGGCATTGTTAGCCGGACGGCTGACGTTTCGGAGTACTACGTAGCCGGTCGGCGTGTTCCAGCCTTCTTTAATGGCATGGCGACCGGCGCTGACTGGATGAGTGCTGCGTCATTTATCGGTCTGGCGGGCACCCTCTATCTGTCAGGCTTTCAGGGTTTGGCCTATGTTATTGGCTGGACAGGGGGGTTTGTCCTGGTCGCGCTGTTACTCGCACCTTATCTGCGACGTTTCGGCCAATATACAGTGCCGGATTTTTTGGGTGCACGCTATGGCGGGAATGCCATTCGCCTCGTTGCTGTTGGCGCCGCAATTCTGGCGTCCTTCGTCTACGTGGTGGCGCAAATCTATGGGGTTGGAGTTATCACCAGCCGTTTTGTCAGCCTCCAATTCGAGATTGGTGTCTTCGTTGGTCTGGCGGGTATCCTGGTCTGCTCCTTTCTGGGCGGGATGCGAGCGGTGACGTGGACACAGGTAGCCCAATATCTGATTCTGATCGTTGCCTACATTACTCCGGTTGCCATTCTTTCCTATAACGTCACTGGTAATCCAGTACCACAACTGGTTTATGGGCAGGTACTGCAGCAGGTTACGCAGTTGGAGAACCGTCTATTCGAGACACCAGCAGAAATTCAAGTACGGCAGCTCTACCGTGAACGGGCAGATTTGTATGCTCAGAAAATCATGCAGCTGCCGTACTCATTGAGCTTCGAGCGAGAACAGTTATCTGTTCAGATCAATCAGCTCAAGGCCAGCGATGCACAGATGAAAGACATTGTCGTTCTTGAACGGCAGCGTCGAGATCTACCGCACGATCCAGATCAGGCCAGAGCGCGTTGGGAAAATGCCATGTTTTCCGCCGTTGACCGTAGCAAGCCGCCGATTCACCACGGTGAAGCTTTTCCCGGTGAAACGCCAGAAGAGCGGGATGTTTTGCGGATCAATTTTCTGGCGCTAATCTTTTGCCTGACTATTGGCACAGCTGCATTACCGCATGTTCTGACACGCTACTACACTACGCCAACAGTTCGTCAGGCCCGAGAATCGGTGTTCTGGTCGTTACTATTTATCTTGCTCTTGTACATCACCGCGCCGGCTTACGCGGTTTTTGCAAAATATGAAGTCTTGTCGCACCTCGCTGAAATTCCCATTACCAAATTGCCGGGCTGGGTTGCCGCGTGGTCAAAAATCGGGCTGGTCAGCATTGAGGACATCAACGGTGATGGCATTCTCCAACTGGCCGAACTATCGCTGAATCCCGATGTGATCGTCCTGGCAACCCCGGAAATCGCGGGCATGCCCTATGTGGTCTCCGGTCTTGTCGCGGCTGGCGGGTTGGCGGCAGCGTTATCTACGGCAGATGGCCTGCTACTGACCATCACCAGCGCCCTGTCACATGACGTCTATTACCGCATTATCCGGCCTGACGCTTCAACCCAATTCCGTCTGGTAATTTCGAAATCAATGTTGTTGGTCGTAGCTGTATTGGCTGCGACCGTTGCGGCTCAAAAGCCAGGAACTATTCTCTCCATGGTGGCTTGGGCATTTTCAATTGCAGGCTCCGCATTCTTTCCTGCCCTTGTACTAGGAATTTTTTGGGAACGAGCGACGCGCGCAGGGGCACTTGCCGGCATGCTTGTAGGCATTACTCTCACCATTTACTACATTTTTCGTGTCGAATTTGACAGCATTCCCGTGCTTGGTATCAGTGGATTCAATATGGATCCCTGGTTTCATGTTGAATCTACCTCGGGGGGGCTATTTGGCGTTATTGCCGGATTTTTGACTATCGTGCTTGTCAGTCTCTTTACGCGTCCAGATCCGAGTGCAGCAAGCTTCCTGAAGACGATACGCTTCCGTAACTCGGGGGAGTCATAATGGCGAAATCGGACGCCTATTGGCGCAAAACCCGGCGCCTGACCTTCTCTTTACTGTTCGTCTGGGTGTTCACTACATTCGGCCTGACCTGGTTTGCCAGAGATGCCAACGAAATTCTTATTCTTGGCTTTCCTTTGGGCTTCTACATGGCTGCGCAGGGCACCCTTGTAATTTATTTGCTTATTATTTGGTGGTACAACCGACAGATGATAAGAATCGATGCCGAGTTTGGTATTGAAGATGACTGACGGCCTACGGTGACCTTGTTCCTGATTAGTGCAGTAAGGTCTGTAATAGAAATGCTTGCTCTATGCTTGGCTGGGCAAGGATTTCTTTACCTCGTGGCAGGGCGAAACAGAGCGGATAATTATGTCTATCGACTATTTGATCTGATTACCAATGCGCCACGCAAGCTGCTTGCCTCGGTATTGCCAGCATGCGCGGGGCCTGTAGCTGGTGGTATTTTCAGCTTTGTCATCCTGGTGCTTCTATGGCTGGGGCTGGCATTTATCCGAAAGTCTATTTGACCAAAGCCGTTGTTCTGCTACAATGCGCGGCTTCCGGAGGGGTGGATGAGTGGTTTAAGTCGCACGCCTGGAAAGCGTGTGTAGGGTAATCCCCTACCGCGGGTTCGAATCCCGCCTCCTCCGCCAAAAATTACACAAAAAGCGCCCTATAGGGCGCTTTTTGTTGTTCCATAAAAGTAGTTCGTGACTGATTGAAATGGAGGGGGGCGTGCTTTGGGGGGCTACCTCAAAGTGTGCGAGATTTAATTTATGGTAGAGAAGTTGAATTTTACAATTGATCAAGAAGGCGGAGTTTTTGTTGCTCGGTGCATAGAGCTGGATATCTCAACCGACGGTTTGACCAAGGAAGAAGCGGTCGAAAACCTGAAGGATGCACTTGATTGTTATTTTGCTAACCCGGATGAGCGCCTTGATAGGCGTCTCGATCGATCTGGCGAGAAAGACGAATCGCTATAGTTTTTTGCCGGACTTTGTATTGCGATACTACTGCACATTCGAAAAAAAGCACCTAAAGGTGCTTTTTGATTTCTATTTTGGTTAGCCTCGAACAGATTCCGGTAGCTTGTCTTGGATAAGTTTAAGTAGCGGGGCGAATACTTTAGGAGTGCCTGCAACGAGATTTCCAGATTCCAGGTAAGTGGCATCACCGCGCAGATCACTCACCAGACCACCTGCTTCGGAGATTAGGAGCGCACCCGCTGCCATGTCCCACGGAGAGAGGCCAAACTCCCAAAATCCGTCGTAACGACCACAGGCAACATATGCCAAGTCAAGTGAGGCAGCCCCGGGACGACGTTGTCCGGCAGTCTTCTGAGTCAGTTCTTTGAAGATAGCGATGTAGGTGTCTATGTGATCGAACATTCGGTACGGGAAGCCGGTTCCAATCAGTGAGTCCTGAAGTTTGGTGCGCTTGGAGACGCGAATGCGACGCTCGTTAAGGAATGCACCCGCACCTTTGCTGGCTGTGAATAGTTCATTGCGATTGGGGTCGAAGACAACGGCTTGTTCAATCACCCCGCCCTTTGCCAGTGCTATAGATACGGCATACTGGGGGAGACCGTGGATAAAATTGGTTGTGCCATCGAGTGGATCGATGATCCACTGATACTCTGAATCACCGCTACCATTGCTCGAGGCGGTCGCGCCGGACTCCTCTGCTAAAATGCCGTATCCGGGGTAGGCATCCACCAAGGTTTCAATAATTGCAGCTTCAGCTGCTTTATCGACTTCAGTTACGTAGTCGTTAGGTTGTTTGGTGGTGACCTTGAGTAAATCCAGGTCGTTAGACGCACGATTGATGATCTGGCCAGCGCGACGCGCTGCCTTGATGGCAATATTCAGAGTTGGATGCATGAGCTTAAAGAGCTTTTGCGGGGGGCAGGGCCACCCGAAATATATTTGAAAGAACGAATTTTACACTATGAACCCAGAAGTCCTGCTTTCGCGTATTCGAGTTGTTCTGTGCCGCACCAGTCACCCCGGCAATATCGGTGCGGCAGCGAGGGCAATGAAGACGATGGGTCTTTCGAAACTGTATCTTGTCGAGCCCAAAAAATTCCCCGACCAAGAGGCAGATACGCGGGCAACCGGCGCGGTTGACCTGTTGCAAAACGCCACGGTTACGTCGTCACTGAAAGAGGCGCTAGCGGGAGCGTCTTTTGCTGTTGCGCTTTCTGCACGGCAACGTGATATTGGGCCGGTAATAGGCGCACCGCGCGAAACAGTGGCACGCCTCTTGATTGAGGCAGGGCAGGGGGATGTTGCCCTGGTTTTTGGCAATGAAACAGTTGGTCTTAGTAACGAAGAAATCCTCTACTGCCATGCAGCCGTGAGCATTCCTACCAATCCCCAATTCAGCTCGTTAAATTTGGGATCAGCCGTTCAAGTTCTTTCTTACGAATGTCGTATGGCAGCCTTTGACTCAATGCCGCCTGCTTTAGCGCAAGGCGTCACACCTTTTTCTTCGCCGATGGCCACTCATGATGAAGTTGAAGGTCTTTACGCCCATTTGGAAACTGTAATGACAGATACAGGATTCTTCAATCCAGCGCAGCCAGGGCGTTTGCTTCAAAAGCTGCGTCGTCTATTTGGTCGGGCGCGCTTGGAAAAAGATGAAATCAATATTCTTCGCGGGGTATTGGCATCGACACAGGTCAAGACCAGCCACGGGCGTAAGTGTTGATCGAGCTTTCAGGCAAAACTGCTCCGCATCTCTTGGGCCAGCGCTTCAATTTCCGGCCGCAAATACCCGTATTTCTCTTCAATTGAAGCCAGTTCGATTGGCAATTCCGGTTGATCCTGCATTAGCCATTCAAAATGCCCACCGCTGAGCATATTGGCGACGTAAATAACGTCTGCCAAGTTCCTGATTGTCGTTGGGGTTGTTCGCATGTGGTCATGATCAATGGTTGCCTCGACAATTTCATCGGGAAGTCCCAACGCATTTAGCAAGGAAACACCAATGCTTTCGTGCCATTGAACAATCAGATACTTGATACTCTCCGGGCGATGGCGCAATTCCTCGTACTGAGTGGCCCGATAGAGCATATAGAACGCGCCGAGGTCATGTATCAAGCCAGCCAGCATCGCTTCATCAGCATTTTGGTTGGTCATTTGACGGGCGATTACGTTGGCTGCAGCAGCGCAATGGATCGAATGCTCCCATAGCGAATGGGTAATGCTGGAAAACTCAGCCATACCCTTGGCACGCATGAGTTGGGTCATCACGATACTGAGCGATGCGGTGCGTACAGCATTGAGACCAAGCCGATGAATTGCCGATTTTAGGTCAACCAATTCACGACCTTCTGGATTGAAGACCACCGAGTTGGCCAGATGCAGCAATTTTGCAGAAATCAGCGGCTCAACCGAAACTGCATGGGCAATATTCGCAATGGTCTCTGCAGGATCGTGCAGGACTTTACGCAGACGAAGAACAGCATCGAAATAGGTTGGGAAGACGACTTCGCCAGAAAGCTCTTTTGCGATGTCAGTCAGCATTTCGAAGCGTTGGTTTTTTAGCGCTTCACCTTTTTTGTCCTGATCGTTAGCGATTTCTGTAGGTTTCATGAAAGCATTATCAAACAAAACCCCGCTTTGCGGGCGGGGTTCGACTTGTCATTTCTGAGTTTTTGGTGGGTGCTGAGGGGCTCGAACCCCCGACATTCGCCTTGTAAGGGCGACGCTCTACCAACTGAGCTAAGCACCCAAAATAAAATCAATTACAGGCATCCTTCAAGCCTTTGCCAGCACGGAACTTAGGCGATCTGGCGGCTTTGATCTCCAGTGTCTTGCCTGTGCGAGGATTACGGCCCGTACGAGCGGCGCGTTCGCCAACGTAAAATGTACCGAAGCCAATCAGGCTAACCGTGTCGCCTGCATTCAGCGCTCCCTTGATGGAGTCAACCGCTGCATCCAGTGCTCGGCCTGCGGCGGCTTTGGAAATATCGGCTTGAACGGCGATGGCGTCGATTAGTTCAGTCTTGTTCATTTACGTCCCCTAAAATTCGATTTGAAGTGATGAAAAGTTTGCGAGGACGAATTTATAGCTCCGCCGAAATCCTTGTGTCAAGTGGATTTACAGGGAGTTGTCAGGGGAAGAGCGCAGAGGAAAGGATGCCGGACTTATTACGGGGGCATCCTTTCCTTGTGAATCAATGTGTAAGCAATGTCTTTGCGGCAGATTCTGCTGACGACTGGACGCCAGCGTCTGCAACTGTGGGTTCCGGAAGTGCTTCCGGCATACGCTCCAGCGCACGCTCCAATACCTGGTCGATCCATTTAACCGGAACGATTTCAATCTTGTTTTTGATGTTGTCGGGAATCTCGGTGAGGTCCTTGATGTTCTCCTCCGGAATCAGCGCCATCTTCAAACCACCGCGAACGGCGGCCAGCAGCTTTTCCTTGAGGCCACCGATCGGTAGAACCTCGCCGCGCAGTGTGATTTCGCCGGTCATGCACACATCGCAACGAACTGGAATGCCGGTATATGACGAAACCAAGGCTGTTGTCATGGCACCACCAGCCGATGGGCCGTCTTTGGGCGTTGCGCCTTCAGGAACGTGAATATGGATATCCGTTTTCTCGAATGTTTCGTCCTTGATGCCAAGGCGACGAGCACGGGCACGAACGACGGAGCGTGCCGCTTCGACTGATTCTTTCATGACATCGCCCAGCGAACCAGTGCGAATGATGTTGCCCTTGCCTGGCATGATGGCACATTCAATGGTCAGCAGTTCTCCACCGACTTCTGTCCATGCCAGACCGGTTACCTGACCGACCTGATTTTCTTTCTCAGCCATGCCGAAGCTGTAACGACGTACCCCCAGGAATTTATCGAGGTTTCTTGCGTTGACCGCAATTTTTGTATCGCGCTTCTTCAATACGAGGGTCTTAACGACTTTGCGACAAATCTTCGAAATTTCGCGTTCCAGTGCTCGAACACCCGCTTCACGGGTGTAGTAGCGAACGATGTCGCGAATGGCGCTGTCGGCAACTGCGATTTCTGTCTTCTTTAGACCGTTATTCTTTATTTGCTTGGGCAACAGATAGCGCATAGCAATATTGACCTTCTCATCTTCCGTGTAGCCTGACAAGCGAATGACTTCCATCCGGTCTAGCAAGGGAGCCGGGATGTTCAGCGTATTTGCTGTGGCAACGAACATGACATCGGAGAGGTCGAAATCGACTTCCACATAGTGGTCCTGGAAGGTATGGTTCTGTTCCGGATCGAGCACTTCAAGCAGTGCGGAAGAGGGATCACCCCGAAAATCCTGGCCGAGCTTATCCACCTCATCCAGCAGGAAAAGGGGATTTCGTACCCCGACTTTGGTCAGGCTTTGCAGAATCTTGCCCGGCATGGACCCGATGTAGGTGCGACGGTGACCGCGGATTTCCGCTTCATCACGAACGCCACCCAAAGCCATACGAACAAACTTGCGGTTCGTCGCTTTGGCAATGGATTGGCCGAGAGATGTCTTGCCGACACCCGGGGGACCAACCAGGCAGAGAATCGGCGCCTTGACCTTGTCGACACGTTGCTGAACAGCAAGATATTCAACGATGCGCTCCTTGACCTTTTCCAGGCCAAAATGGTCAGCATCAAGAACCTTTTCTGCGGCCAGCAAGTCCTTGTTGGTCCTGGTTTTCTTGCGCCAAGGCAGGCCGATCAGCGTCTCGATGAAATTACGGACAACGGTGGCTTCTGCTGACATTGGCGACATCAGGCGCAGTTTTTTCAGTTCGCCTTCAGCCTTGGCCTGGCCTTCCTTGCTCATGCCTGCGGATTTGATCTTCTTGTCCAGCTCTTCCAGATCGGCGCCTTCTTCACCTTCGCCGAGCTCCTTCTGGATAGCTTTGACCTGTTCATTCAAATAATACTCGCGCTGACTTTTTTCCATTTGGCGCTTGACGCGGCCTCGGATGCGCTTTTCGACCTGAAGAATGTCAATTTCAGCTTCGAGCTGGGAAAGCAGGCGGTCGATTCGGTCGCGAATACTTTCCATCTCCAGAACTTCCTGCTTTTGCTCAAGTTTGAGCGGCAGATGTGCGGCGATGGAGTCTGCAAGGCGGCCGGCATCTTCAATTCCGGCAATTGAAGACAGTACCTCAGGCGGGATTTTCTTGTTGAGTTTGACGAACTGATCGAATTGCGCGACTACGGCGCGGCGCATAGCCTCGATTTCATGGTCTTCGACGCCCGGTTGCAGAATCGGAACAGCTGTTGCCATAAAGACAGACGATTGCACCTCGATGGCTTCTACGCGGGCGCGCTGCGTACCCTCAACCAGCACCTTGACAGTACCATCGGGCAACTTGAGCATCTGCAGTATGTTGGCCATACAGCCGATGCGATACAGATCCTCGGGTTCCGGTTCATCCTTGGCCGCTGATTTCTGTGCAACCAGCAGAATGTTCTTGCCAGCCTCCATGGCCATTTCAAGAGCCTTGATTGATTTCGGGCGGCCGACGAAGAGCGGGATGACCATGTGCGGGAACACCACGACGTCGCGCAGAGGCAGCAACGGCAGTTCGACGGTTTCCGGGAGCGTGTTGGGGTTCGACATTACGATGCCTTTGAAATAGGTATGTGCCCCCTACGTGGGGGCGGGGAACCGCAATTCAAGTACCGGCTCAGTTGGAGCCAGAAACCTTTGGCTGATCGGCGTAAATAAGCAAGGGCGGCGTGTCGCCAGTGATCATGTTTTCATCAATCACTACTTTTTCGACATTCTCCATGCCCGGGAGTTCGTACATCGTGTCGAGTAATGCATGTTCAATGATCGAGCGCAGACCGCGAGCACCTGTTTTCCGAGCCAACGCCTTCTTTGCGATGGCAGAAAGGGCGCCGGGGCGAACTTCAAGCTCCACCTCTTCCATGCTAAACAGCTTCTGGTATTGCTTGATCAGTGCGTTCTTTGGTTCGGTCAGAATCTGGATCAGCGCTGGCTCTTCAAGTTCCTGCAAGGTTGCAACTACCGGCAGGCGACCGATCAGTTCGGGAATGAGGCCGAATTTGATCAGGTCTTCCGGCTCTGCATCAAGCAATACTTGGCCGACTGCTTTCTTGTCTTCCTTGCTCTTTACTTCGGCACCGAAACCGATACCACCACGTTCCGAGCGATTGAGAATGATTTTTTCCAGGCCGGCAAACGCGCCGCCACAGACGAACAGGATGTTGGTCGTATCGACCTGGACGAAATCCTGGTTCGGATGCTTGCGGCCTCCCTGCGGGGGGATCGAAGCTACGGTGCCTTCGATCAGTTTGAGCAGGGCTTGCTGGACGCCTTCGCCCGATACGTCACGGGTTATGGAAGGATTGTCGGATTTGCGGGATATCTTGTCGATCTCGTCGATGTAAACGATCCCTTGCTGAGCCTTTTCGACATCGTAGTCACACTTCTGTAGAAGCTTCTGAATGATGTTTTCGACGTCCTCACCCACGTAACCGGCTTCGGTAAGCGTCGTGGCGTCGGCCATGACGAACGGTACATTGAGCAGGCGAGCGAGGGTTTGGGCAAGCAGCGTTTTGCCGGAACCAGTCGGGCCGACAAGCAGAATGTTGCTCTTGGCCAGTTCCACTTCGCCGGCATTCTTGGCGGTGTGACGGAGTCGCTTGTAGTGGTTGTAGACCGCCACGGCGAGAATGCGCTTGGCGACTTCCTGGCCGATGACATACTGGTCAAGGATCGAGCAGATCTCACGCGGTGTCGGCAGGTCGGAACGACCAGCCTTGGCGGCTTCTTCCGGAAGTTCGTCACGGATGATGTCGTTGCAGAGTGAAATGCACTCGTCGCAGATGAACACCGACGGACCGGCGATCAGTTTTTTTACTTCGTGCTGGCTCTTTCCGCAGAAGGAGCAGTAAAGAAGTTTTTCCGGGCTGCCTTTAGTCATCTGAGGTCTCCGTTCAAGCCGCGTCGCGGCGGGTCAGTACCTTGTCGATCAAACCGTATTCTGCTGCTTCGGCGGCCGAAAGGAAATTGTCGCGATCTGTATCTTTTTCGATGCGCTCAAGCGGCTGGCCACTGTGCTCGGCCATGATCCGGTTCAGGCGATCACGAATTGAAAGGATTTCCTTTGCATGGATGGCGATATCCGACGCCTGGCCCTGAAAACCGCCCAGCGGCTGATGGATCATCACGCGGGAATTTGGCAGCGCGAAACGTTTACCCTTGGCGCCGGCATTGAGCAGGAAGGCGCCCATGGAAGCGGCCTGCCCGATGCAGAGGGTCGATACGTCCGGCTTGATGAATTGCATGGTGTCGTATACCGACATACCTGCCGTCACCGAGCCGCCCGGTGAGTTGATGTAGAAATAAATATCCTTGTCCGGATTTTCCGCTTCAAGGAAGAGCAATTGGGCAACAACCAGATTGGCTGTTACGTCGTTGACAGGGCCGACAAGAAAAATCACGCGCTCCTTGAGGAGGCGCGAATAGATGTCGTACGCGCGTTCACCGCGGCCGCTCTGCTCCACCACCATGGGGACCATGCCGAGTGCCTGCGGATCCCAGTTGCTTGCGTTATCGATATTCATGTCAGCCCTTGTGCGTTGCTTGTTGGTTACATTCAAGACGATTGTCGCTTTCGCGACAAGGTCAAGATTACTGCTTCTGACCCATCAGTTCATCAAAAACTGCAGCCTTGTCGCTAACCTTGGCCTTGCTCAGCACCCAGGTGACGACATTATTTTCGATGGCGACGCCTTCAACTTCCTGAAGGCGCTGCGGTTGAGCGTAATACCAACGGATGACTTCTTCCGGATGCTCGTAGCTTTGGGCGGTTTCTTCAACCATGGCGCGAACCTGCTCCGGAGTTGCCTGAAGCTTTTCCGTTTTGACAACTTCAGCAAGGATCAGGCCAAGGATGACACGACGCTTGGCCTGGTCGGCAAACCATTCCGGCTGAATCGGCATGTCCTTGATCTTCATGCCACGCTGTTCCATGTCCTGGCGGGCTGCCTGCATCAGACGCTGGATTTCCATGTCGACCAGAGAGGTCGGTACGGAGATCGGGTTGGCCTTGATCAAGGCTTCCATGACCTGATCCTTGACCTTGCCTTCGATGCGGCGCTTCACTTCGCGTTTCAGGTTGGCTTCGATTTCGCTGCGCATCTTGGTCACGTCGCCGTCGGCGATGCCCATGCTGGTGGCGAATTCGGCGTTCAGTTCCGGCATGACCGGCGCCTGCACCTGCTTGACGGTGATCTCGAACTGGACTGTCTGCCCTGCCAGATCTGCGGCGTGGTAGTCGACCGGGAAGGTCAGGTCGAAAGTCTTGGTGTCGCCGGCGCTGGCGCCTTCAACAGCATTCTCGAAATCCGGCAACATCATGCCCTGACCGAGCACGAAGGGGTAATCACTGGCCTGGCCGCCTTGGAAAGGAACGTCATCCTTCTTGCCGAGGAAGTCGATGACAACACGGTCTTCCTTGGCGGCAGCACGGTTGGCATCGGCGTAGGAAACACGCTGCTTGCGCAGGATGTCGAGGGTCTTGTCGACTTCGGCGTCCGTTACTTCGAGGACCGGGCGTTCGACTTCCGAGGATGACAGGTCACCGGGGGTGAATTCCGGGTACACCTCGAAAACGGCGGAGAATTCGATGTGGGTGGTGCTTTCGGTGGTCTTCGGCTCGATGCGTGGGTAACCGGCGACGCGCATCTGCTGGGCGGTCACGGTTTCGACGAAGACACGGTCGAGCTCTGCTGACAGTACTTCGTGACGAGCCTGGTCGCCGTGCTGCTGCTTGACGATGTTGAACGGCACCTTGCCCGGGCGGAAGCCAGGTACCTTCATGTTCTTGCCCATGCGTTTCAGGCGTTGTTCCATTTCCTTCTCGACATCGGCGATGGCGATGGAGAGGTCGACGCGGCGTTCAAGTTCGTTAGCTTGTGCAGTGGTTGCTTCCATGAGAGTTCCTTGTGACTACAGAGCCGAAAAAATAAAGCTGACAATAATATCATGGGAGCCCCAATGCAGTGCGCTTCAACGTCATGGTAGGGATCTTTGTCATCGATGTATCTTTGCCTGTAGACAGAGTCTTCGGAACTTCGTACAATGCGCGCCTTCTTCAGCGGCGGCTGTAGCTCAGTTGGTAGAGTCCCGGATTGTGATTCCGGTTGTCGTGGGTTCGAGCCCCATCAGTCGCCCCAAAATATCGTTTCACCAAGTATCAAGAAGCACCATAAACCCCAACAGCTATAGGCTCTTGGGGTTTTTTGTTGTCTCAATGCATCCCAAGGATTACCATTAGATACCAATAGATTGTTGGTATTTATGTTGGTAGTTCATGTGCCAACATAGCCGTGTACCAACAAAGGAGCGCGGATATGACCACAGGTACGTTATCGGCGGTTGCAGTCAAGAATGCCAAGGCCAAAGAGCAGCCCTACAAGCTCTCAGATGGGGGCGGCATGTTCCTGCTTGTTGATGCCAAGGGCGGCAAATATTGGCGCCTAGCTTATCGGTTTTTAGGTAAGCAGAAGACGTTGGCGCTTGGCGTTTATCCGGAGGTGTCGCTAGAGCTAGCCCGAAGAGCTAGGGACCAAGCCAGGGAGCAGTTGCGCGAAGGTGCCGACCCCGGAATGGTTCGCAAGGTGGGCAAGTTGCTAGCGCACCAGGCCGCCCTAAACAGCTTTGAAGCTGTTGCCAGAGAGTGGCATAAGAGGTTCTCCACTGGCTGGACTGCCCATACGATTAACAAGAATATCCGAATACTCGAACTGAATGCGTTTCCCTGGCTTGGCGAGCGCCCAATTTATGAAATCAAGGCCCCCGAGTTGCTGGCTGTATTGCGACGGGTCGAAGAGCGTGGCTTGATGGACACGGCGCACCGCCTGAGACACACATGCGGTCAGATTTTCCGGTATGGAATTGCTACTGGTAGGTGCGAACGAGACATTTCAGTTGATCTTCGGGGGGCTATTGCGCCACGTCGGCCGCAGAATATGGCGGCCATCGTTGATCCGAAGGTGTTTGGCGAATTGTTGCGCGACATCTGGGAATACCAGGGAACATTGACCACGTGCTGCGCCTTTCGGTTATCTGCACTTTTCGGTCTTCGCCCAGGTGAGGTCAGGAATCTTGAATGGTCAGAGGTAGATAAGGATGAACGCCTGATCCGCATTCCGCTTGGAAAGATGAAGGCGCGTCGGCTTCACGTAGTGCCGCTTTCCAAGCAGGCCTTGGAGATCATTGAAGATATTCGGCCGCTGACGGGAACTGGTCACTACTGTTTTCCCGGATTGCATAGCCGAGAGCGGCCGATGAGTGAGAACACTATCAACGCAGCGCTGCGTAGGATGGGGTACGACACCAAAACCGAACATACCGCGCACGGATTTCGCAGCTCATTTAGCACCATGGCACACGGCTCCGGTTTGTTCCGTCCGGAGGTTGTTGAAGTGCAACTGGCCCATAAGCATGGGGACGCGGTGCGGCTTGCCTATGATCGGGGTGACTTCCTCGAAGAGCGGCGCAAATTAATGGACTGGTGGGCCGACCAATGCGATCAGATGCGCCAAGGAGCAAAGGTGATCAAATTGAAGGTTGAGGCGGGGCATAAATGATAGCGGCCTAGCGTGAGCAATCTTCCTGTTGTGGCTGATGATCAGGTTTATTGAGTCAAATATATTTTTACTCATCAAGAATAAAGTCGCATATGGCGAGGATGGTATTCCACAGCTCCGTTATGAGTTCCTCGCGTACAGCCTTTGGATGTCCGAAATAGATCTACAATTTTCGGACAAAAATTCTTGCCTTCTGTCCGAAAAAATTGTACAAATATCGGACAGGAGGTCATGTGTCAGATATCAAATCCGCCATTTCGTCGCAAATCAACGCTGCAGGTCCAGGCCTCGTCTGGGTGTTGACGCTCGTTGAAAACTGACCAGAAAAGCGAGGTTGTGCGCGCTGAAAATTGACCAGGGTGATTAACTAGTCCGCTCATTTTTTGAGCAGGATTTTAGGAGATGATCACCATGAAGGATCTGGGAAGGATTCGGCGGTTGTTTTACCGGGATGGCGTGTCGCTATCCGAGATTTCGAGGAAGACGGGGTATAGCCGGAACACCGTCAAGCGTTGGTTACGGACGCCGGAAGGCACGGAGCCGAAGTACGAACGGGAGAACCCGAACGTCAAGATTGCGCCCTATGCGGCGCGACTCATCAAGGCGCTGGAAACGGATGCTCGGCGCCCGAAACGGGATCGGCGTACGGCGCTGAAACTCTTTGGTGAATTGCAGGCGGCCGGATTTACGGGCACCTACTGCCGGGTCACTGAGTTCATCCGGCGCTGGCGTTCCGATGGTGGCGCGGCGGTCAGCAAAGCCTTCGTTCCGCTCCACTTTGAATTAGGCGAAGCCTTCCAGTTCGACTGGAGCGAAGAGCATTTGGTGATCGGTGGTGTCTGGCGCAAGATTCTCGCCTCGCATCTGAAGTTCTGTGCCAGTCGGGCCTTTGTGGTTCAGGCCTACCCGACGCAAGGCCACGAAATGCTGTTTGATGCCCATACCCGTTCGTTTGCGGCCTTGGGCGGCATTCCTCGGCGCGGCATCTACGACAATATGAAGACGGCCGTGGATAAGGTGCAGAAGGGCAAGTCCCGTATCGTCAATGCCCGCTTCTCGGCCATGGCCTCCCACTACCTGTTCGACCCGGATTTCTGCAATGTCGCCAGCGGCTGGGAGAAAGGCGTTGTCGAGAAGAATGTCCAGGATAGCCGGCTGCGGCTCTGGCAGGATGCCGGCAAGGAACGCTTCAGCTCTTTCACCGAACTGAACGTCTGGCTGCTCGAACGCTGCCGTAGCCTGTGGCAGGAATTGCGCCATCCTGAGTACGCGGATCTGACGGTGGCCGAGATGCTGGAACACGAGCAACCGAGCCTGATGCCAATGGTGGCGCCCTTCGATGGGTATGTTGAAACCCTGGGCAAAGTCTCCAGCACCTGCCTAGTCACGCTGGATCGTAATCGCTATTCGGTGCCGTGCGAGTTGGTCGGCCAGGTCGTTAGCCTGCGTCTCTATCCGGAGCGGATTGATATGGTGGCGCACGATCTGCGCATGGCCAGCCATCCACGTAGTTTCACCCGGCAACAAACGCTCTACGACTGGCAGCACTACATTCCGCTGATTGAACGCAAGCCGGGTGCCTTGAGAAATGGCGCGCCATTTGCCGACATGCCGGAAGCTTTGCAGCGCCTGCGCAGTTTGTTGCTGCGTCGAGAAGGTGGTGATCGGGTCATGGCCAAGGTCCTGTCAGCGATTGCGCAGTTCGGTCTGGAGTCTGTGCTGGTGGCGGTCGATCTGGTTCTGGAATCAGGCTTGCCCAGTGCCGAGCACGTCGAGAACATGCTCAATCGACTGAAGTCTGGACCCATGCCACCACCGGTGGAGACCCCGCTGACGATCAGCGAAGCACCGATCGCCGATACGGGTCGCTACGACCAGCTGCGCGTGGAGGTGAGCGACCATGCGTGAGCTGATGAGTGAGTTCAAGGAGCTGCGCCTGCACGGCATGGCTGGTGCCTGGGAAGAGCTATCGGCCAACGGTGGCGCCGGCATCGACACTTCTCGCTGGTTGATCGAGCATCTGCTGCAGGCCGAACATACTGACCGGGTCATGCGCTCGATTGGCTACCAGATGCATGCGGCCCGCTTCCCTGTACATCGGGATCTAGCGGGATTCGACTTCGATCAATCGAAGGTAGATCAGAAACTGATTCGGCAACTGGCCGACCTGTCCTTTACCGAGGAAGCGCAGAACGTGGTGTTCATCGGTGGCACGGGAACCGGCAAGACGCACCTGGCCACGGCACTGGGTGTTTCGGGGATTGGGCACCATAACAAGCGGGTTCGGTTCTTCTCGACGGTGGATCTGGCCAATGCCCTGGAACAAGAGAAGGCGGCCGGCAAAGCTGGCCGGATTGCCTTGGGACTGCTGCGCATGGATCTGGTGATTCTCGATGAGCTGGGCTATCTGCCGTTCAGCCAGGCTGGTGGTGCCTTGCTGTTTCACTTGCTGTCGAAGCTCTACGAGCACACCAGCGTGATGATCACGACCAACCTGACCTTTGCCGAATGGCCGAGCGTCTTCGGCGATGCCAAGATGACGACGGCGCTGCTCGACCGCCTGACGCATCACTGCCACATCGTGGAAACGGGGAATGAGTCATTTCGCTTCCGGCACAGCACGGCAACGGCCAAGTCGAGGATCAAGGCAAGGGAGCAGAGCAAGCGGGGAAATCCACCCGAGGAGGACGCGTTCTGATCAGGGCCGCGTTGGGAAATCCGTTCCGGACTTCGTCCTCCACGGCTTTCCCAACGCATTCATCGTGGCTCGGAAATCGATTGTTCTGAGCTACACTTATCCACAAGCCAACCTATGTCAGGTGGCTATCACACCTGGTCAAAATTCAACGAGCACAGGTGGTCAAAATTAAACGCGCGCCGACACTCCAAATTTCAAACTGCCGTGGGCTGGCGCTTTACCCGTCAAGCTAGCGATCTACCGAAAACGAATCACCTTCTTTGTGACGTGATGGCCAATACGTTCTTCGCCACGCAGGGGCACTCGTTCGATTGAGTTCATTTCTCCTGCGGCCGCGCATCCTTATTAAGTAGTCCCTTAACAATCTGTGCAAAAACCGGTGCCGCCGTATCACCGCCATAGGCAAGTGGGGCATCCTTTTGAAACCTGAACACCACGCCCACCAGCCAACGTGGATGGTCAGCCGGCGCCATGCCGACGAAAGTAGCTGATTGCAGGCTGGTTGCAGTTGCTTCACCGCTTTCGCTTTTCTGATGGGTCAGCCTTGAACCGTTGGTGCTGGTTTTCCCGGCAACCCGAATCTCTGGAAGCATGGCCTTGGGGGCCGTACCTTCGGCGCTTGTGGCGCGGACAAGTATTTCGCGAATATCCGCCGCTGTACCGGGTGAAACGATGCGGGTAGCTGGTATCAATTCCGGAGACAACTCCTGAATTGTCAAAGGCCTCTTCAACCCGCCATTGGCAATCGGGATATACGCGGCAACCGCTTGCAGCAGATTGGCTTTCAGGTACATACCAGGTTGCGCCAGCATCGGCGCCGACCAGCTTTTCCAATCGATGGGATCCGACGAGACAGTCGTATTTGATCCCGAGATTTTCAGAAATGGATCAAAGCCCAACGACTGCGACAAATCTTCCAAAGGAAGCATCAAAGCGATCTTGGCGCTACCCACATTGGATGACTTGACCACAATATCCGAGGTGCTCATGTATTTTTCCGGGTGAGCATCCGTAATTTCAGTAGATCCTACGATCAACGTACCGTGCGTATCAAGTTGGGTATCAGGTCTGACTCGTCCCGTCTCCACCGCACGAGCCACGAGGAGTGGCGTCATCAGACTGCCCATCGGAAAGTGCACAGCCCCAGTGCGAGCAATCTCTTTCTCCAGCTGATTCGGGTCTCGCAAATTGGTTGGCTGTTCAAAGTTCGGCCCATTGACGATCGCCCGAATTTTCCCGGTGTCGACCTCAACCACCACTGCAACAGCGTCAACCGGATCGTAAGCAACGATGCCCTTCGCCAGTGCTGCGCCGACTAGTAACTGAATTTGTGGGTCAATACTTGTTCGGGACGCTACTTCTAAATTAATCAGTTCAGACTCAGCGAGTTGTTCCGGAGCAAGCTGTCGTTCACCCATCGTGCAAGCGGTTAGCGTTACCGCGAAAACGGCGGCGAAGATAAATGTTCGCCCCATGTCATGCGGCGCAATTTTTAGTGATCTGTATGGCTTTGACATTATCGAATCCAAGGCTATAGGCGGAAAGGAGGTTGAAGTAACGGTAGATTGCTCAGATCTTGCCAATTCGACGGACACGCTGGGCGAAGGTCATGAACGTGATCGAATCGAATTCAAAAATGCAGGAGCACCGCCATTCATAAAAATCGACGAATTTAATAACCACGATGATTGCCCCCGCACTTCTTGACGCTTGGCTCCTATTTGGCAGAATAGGCAAGGCACATACTTCTATCTCATTTCGGTACCGCCACGCTCCTGTCCGGAACAGCCATCTTCAACTGTCTGGCACGCTCAGCCTTCTCCATGGCTAGGAGTTGCTCTCCATTTGGAACAAAAGGGGTCAAGTATTCCTTGGAGCAGACCAGCCTAAGTGGGGATTGATAGAAATGGAGGATGCGCTGGGCCTTGGGTTGGTCGACATCCTTGCAAATTTCAAGCTTTCCGTCTTTGTCATAGACGCAGAGGGCCAGCAAGGTGGTTTCGCCATCCTTGCAATTCAGATCCAGAGTGTGAACAACCGTCGCTGGATATTTCCGTTGAGTCGCAGGATCCATGATCACCTTGCCGTTGTAGTCTTCACGCAGGTAGATACGCCGGTTTGTCAGGCTGAAGGGATGTTCCTGGTCAGGAATGGCAACATGGACTCGCTGATGGGTTTTGTGAGTTTCCAACTCGATCCACCGGTTAAGTGTGGATTTCATGATCGCAGCCATTGAGGCTTGATAGGCCTCGCAGCGCTGCAGGAGCTTCTGATCGTCAGATTCGTCCGAATTCGAACAGGACTGGATTAAAGCAAACTGCTCTTCCGCTGTGAGAGTGGCCGAAGAACCGCCTTGGGACTGCTCTGCCAGGGCATGGCCGGCAAGCCAAAGGCCAGAGCTGAGTAACAGCGAATAGCACAGGCACTTGGCGTCATTCAATTTTCGGGACTTCATTGCTGGCTCCTGATCAATGCTTCACGACTTGGTTTACGAAAGAACTACGCTTGCGGTTGAAACGCCAAGCGCCGAACAAGTGATGAATCAATTACGTAATATCCACTTGCATATTATGGGACAAATCCGGGACAATCAAGATGTTTTTTCTTCTGGTGTCGGGTCATGCGAATGTTCAAACTATATCTTCTGGTTCTTGCAAGCTGCTTTCTGCCGCAGCTTGCACAAGCGCGCCTTGCGATGCCGTCCAGCGCTTCAGACGGGGCGCGGGTTTTTGCCGGGGTTCGGCCGGCGGTCGTTGCCCTGCGTACGTCACTGATCGATTCCGAGCAGCGCAATTCCAGCGGCTCCGGCTTTCAGGTTGACGCGCGCGGCTGGACGATCACCAACTTTCATGTTGTTGCTGACTACCTGTTTGATCCAGCCAGGTACCGTTTGCACTACGAAACGGCCGGCGGTGGGCAGGGCGAAGCTGAGGTCATTGCCATCGATGTGCTGCACGATCTTGCCCTGGTGGCGCCGCGAAAACCGCTACCGAAAGGTGATGCCAGACCGCTGGCACTGCCAACGCACGGTACGATCCACCGGTTGGCAAAGGGCGAGGCCATCTACGCCGTCGGCAATCCGCTCGATCTGGGCATGACTGTCAGTGCCGGCACTTACAGCGGAGTCGTCGAGGGTACTTTCGTGGAGCGCATCCATTTCACCGGCGTGCTCAATCCGGGCATGAGCGGTGGGCCGGCGCTGGATCGCACGGGCAGTGTGGTCGGTATCAATGTTTCGCGCTCCTTCGGGCGTGAGTCGGTCAGCTTTCTGGTGCCTGCAATCCACGCGGTCCGACTGTATGCCGAGGCCAGCCGGCAATCGGCGCTGCCAGTCGCAGAACTGCGCCCAACGATAGCCCGCCAGATGCTGGAACGGCAGGCCAGGCTCGCCGAACTTGCGCTGGCCAAGCCATGGGCCGGCGAAAGCCTGGGCAAGTACAAGGTGCCAAGCCTCCTCGCGGACTACATGGATTGCGGTGCAGCCAGCAACGAGTCGGCTAATGCGCCGCCACCCGTCGCGGCGAAGGCGATCGCTTGTGCGCTTAAAACATCCGTGATGCCGGCTCCGGAAGCGCGCAGCTCAACCCTGTCCTACCGTCATACCCTAATCCGGCCACGGTCACCCGATACGCTCAACGCGTTTCAGTTGGCCGCTGCTGCGAGTCCGAGGTTTCTCAATGGCATGGCGATCGCCCAGAACTCGGTCATGGCCCGCCAGGTCTGCCACAACAGCTACACCAAAGCCGGGCCGGCGCAAGAACTGCCTGTCCGGCTGGCCTGGTGCGCCCAGGGCTACCGGGATTTTCCCGGGCTTTACGATTTCCAGATTGCGGTTGCCACGCTCGATGATGATCAGTCGGTACTGGTTTCCCGCCTGACGCTGGAAGGGTTCACCTGGGACAACGCGTTGGCCTTGACCAAGCGCCTGCTGGAGGAAATTCAATGATTATCTGGATCGAACAACTTTCCGGGCAGCACGCGGTTCAGATCCGCACTCGTTTTGAGCTGCTGCCGGTCCGTCTGGGGCGCAGCTACGCCAACGACTTCATTGTTGAAGACGCCGGCGCCGCCCCTGGAGCACATGACAATAAGCAGTGATCCCGATGGTGGGCTGCTGGCCAGCGCGGTCGGCGAGGCGACATTCGAGATCCTGGACGATCCGCAAGCACGGCAGCTCGCCCGTATCGACGGCAATACCGTGATCCGGATCGGCAAGATCTTGCTGCGCGTGCGCAGCGAGGCCGATGTCCTCGAGCTCCCAGAGTGCAAGACTGTAAGCCCCCGGCGAACCCAGGTTGTTTTCTGAGTCAGGCGATAGTTTGAGGCTGCCAGCGATGCGGCAGTAGTTCGCCGACACGGCTTGCTGGTTGGGTCGGCAGGCGCGTCAGGACATCTTTCAGATAGACCAACGGATCATAACCATTCAGTTTGGCGGACTGGATCAGGCTCATGATCGCGGCGGCGCGTTTGCCGGCACGCAGGCTGCCGGCAAATAACCAGTTCTTGCGGCCAAGCGCGATAGGCCGAATCTGATTCTCGATCCAGTTATTGTCGATCGGCACCTGACCATCGGACAGGTAATGCGTCAGCGCCACCCAGCGTTTCAGACTGTAGTCGATGGCTCTGGCGGTCCCTGAACCATTGGGCACCCCCTGCCGTTGCCGGGTCAGCCAGGCATGCAGCTCATTAGCAATCGGTTGGGCTTTCGCTTCCCGGATTCGTCGTCGCTCATCGGCATCGAGGTCAACGACCTCTCGCTCGACCCCATAGAGTTTGCCGAAATACTCCAGTGCTTCACCTGCAATCAGGCTCTGCTTCTGGCTGTGCAAATCGAAGAACTTGCGTCGGGCATGCGCCATGCAGCCCGCTTCGGTGAGGCCCTTGGCCAGCAGGGCCTTGTAGCCTGAGTAATCGTCACAGATCAGCGTGCCGCGCCAGTCCCCCAGGAATTCCTGGGCATGCCTGCCAGCACGACTTTCGGCAAAGTCATAGATCACCGCTTTGGTCGGCCTGAAGGCGCCGATGCTGTATGACCAGAGATAGGCCCGATGTGTCTTGCCGGCCCCCGGGTCCAGCATAGCGACTGGCGTTTCATCGGCGTGAAGCACCCGATGCCCGAGCATCTCCCCCTTCAGGGCATCGACCAGCGGCTGGAGGGCCACGCCGCATTTCCCAACCCATTGGGCCAGCGTCGATTGCGGAATGGCCAGTCCGGCCCGGCCGAACATCGCTTCCTGGCGGTAGAGGGCAGGTGATCGAGGTACTTGGCAACCAGCACCTGCGCGAGCAGTCCGCTGGTCGGAATGCCCTTGTCGATGACGTGTGCCGGGACCGGTGCCTGGATCAGTGTTTCGCACTGCCCACAGACCCACTTGCCGCGAATGTGGCGCTCAACGCTGAAGACGCCGGGCGTGTAATCGAGCTTCTCCGACACATCTTCGCCGATCCGTTTCATCGTGCAGCCACAAGGGCAGACCGTCGATTCCGGCTCGTGATGAATGTCGGTACGCGGCAGACTTGCCGGCAACGGCTGGCGTTTGGCCTGGCCTTTCGCCTTCGCTGGTGTTGCAGAAAGTTGCGCCAGCTCTTCTTCCATCGCGGCCAGATCGGCATCAATGGTTTCCTCGAACAGTTGCCGCTGCTCGACCGGCCAGTGCTCGGTCTTGACCCCGAAGCGCCAGCGCTTGTGCACGGCCAATTCATGCGTCAATTTGTCGATCTTGCCCTGCCGCCAGTTCAGTTCACGATCACTCTCGGCCAGCAAGCCTGCCTGACGAATCACCAATTGGCGAAGTTCGTCAGCACTGAGTTGATCAAGGTTGGCGGGCAAGGACATGACCGGCATGATGCCGGCCACCACAGCCTTTGGCTATCATGGACTTCCCTACTGGTGGACCGTCAAACGATCCGGATTACACCGCCGTCTGCCAGGCGCTCCCAGGGCAGACCGAGGACGAGTGCATCAAACTGCGACCGGGACAGTTCAACACTCGTATTGCCATGTCGCCAGCAGAATCGCCCCTGATTGAGCCGACGGTTCGCTAGCCAGATGCCGTAGCCATCATGGACCAGCACCTTGAGCCGGTTAGCTCGGCGATTGGCAAACAGATAGGCGTGGTGCGGCCGGGCTTCGCCAAACATCGAGACGACCCTGGCCAGGATCGTCTCGGTCCCTGCCCGCATGTCGAGCGGTGTGGTCGATAGCCACAAGGCATCGACCCGAATCACCGGAGCCAATCTCGCAACCAGGCGGCACAATCACTCGCTGCCTGTCCGGGCCATTCAATCTTCACCGCCGTGTTGCCTCGCCGGACTTCGATTCGGATGTCGGGGACGCTCGAGACGATGGGGGAATCGCTACCGCCACAAATGCCGGTTCGGCAATGCACTTCGATGAAATCGACCGTGCCGGCAGGCTGCGGCTCGGTGGCTCAATGCCTCTTTCCCGCATCCAGCGACGGACCTGATTTGCATTCACCTCGTTGGCGAGTGCAATGCCGGCGACTGATGCCCCGGTCTCACAACAGGCCGCGATCATTGCCTGCTTGAACTCTTCGGTATGGTTCCGCCTGCGGCGGCTTGGCTTCTCAATTTCCATAGTGTCCACCATCGTTCTTAGTGGACACTATCTTCACGGTCTAAGCCTTCAATTCACAGATGACTTCGCCGGGGGCTTACGCAAGACTGCGCCGGCCGGCAAGACGGTATCCGAATACCTGCGGGCTGGCCTGTTTTTTTCCATGTTGCCCATCCTGCTAGGCATCGCCCTGTTCGCGTTACGCAACTGGCTCGCCGATACCGATGCCTCCGGTTTCAGCCACTACTTTGTCGATCGCCTGGCACTGCTCTATGGCATCGTGCCCTGGGTTGGCCACTGGGCGCTGCTCTCCAACGCTTTCGCTGGCGACAGCCGGATTTCCCGGCATCTGCTCATCACCGGTCTGGGGCTGTCGGCGCTGGCCCTGGTCAAACTGGCCTTGCCTCTGCTGTCATCCGGTTTGGCGGTCGGGCTCACCGGCTGGCTCGATCTGCCGCTGTCGGCCTTGGTCATTGGCGCGACCCTGATCGCTCATATCGCTGAAGTCGCCAACGGCCGCCGTATCCTGCCTGCCGTGGCCCTCAGCATGTTCGCTATCTGCGTCGCCACCGGCGCCGGCTGGTATCAGGACAGACAGAAGGCCCAATTGCATGCCCGAACACCAATGCCTGGGCTAAGCCCAGCCAAAGTTCGTCTGGCAGCCATCCAGGACAGAGCTGAAGTTCTGACGCAGTTGGGCAAGATCGAGACTTTGGCTACAGAGGAGCTAAAAGCGCCGCTGCCTGATGAGTTGAGGTAACGATGACCTTTGTTAGGAGGCCTTTAGGAATGCCAATATCGATTGTTTGTTGGTATTAGCATATTTATTAACGAGACATACTGTGGAGGCTTGGTAAAACAGCGCATCAAGAAAATCATCGAATAGCTCAATGGGTTTTCTGCCTCAACATGTATTTACATTGTGGCGCATCCTCGACCAGGCGGCTCGCTTTCGGGGCTACCCCAGGGCCATTCGAACCGACCAAGGGCCGGAATTTACCGGCAAGGCGCTTGACCAGTGGGCATGCTAGCATGGCGTTCAGCTCAAATTGTTCCGGCCGGAAAACCCACGCAGAACGCGTTCATCGAGTGCTTCAACGGACTCTTCCGGGATGAGTGCCTGAATGAACACTGGTTCACCAGCATATGACACGCACAGGTCGTCATTGAGGCTTGGCGATGTGAATACAACGAGGAGCGACCGAAGAAATCCTTGGGCGGTTTGACACCTACCGCCTATGCCAAAGCACTGATCCAGAAATCAGTTAAATTAACCTAGGTCTCTAAAGCTTCCAGTCAGGTTTCTACGTGAATTCGACAAGCATATATATATAGAATTAAAGTTCGCTCTACATATATCATGGAGCGATACCACCAAGGTGGCGTAGCTGAGCGTTGAGTCCTCGAAGCAATCGGACGTATCACTTGGCTTCAGTGGATATTGACGCGATACTTGAGTTTGAATCGTTGCATCTTAGCAAGGTTGAGAAGGCGTGGTCGATGCCAAATGAATGAATCGACGAAACAGTCTCCCAATCGTTACCCATTTCCACGCCTTAAGAGTCGAATATGCTGGAGACACTGATACCGTTCCTTGGCTCACTATTGAGCCCAGCGATTTGCAAATACGTTACGGAAGAAATGCCTAGCAAAATTTTGGAAGGTATTGTCGGCAACCGCGGGGATGCAAGCGCAGTATTTCTGGGTAAGCAAGTTTACGGGTCCTTAATTCGGCGCTATCGCCAAGGGCGCCTTGATGAGAACGGCGATGTGGAGAAGGCACTCGTCGACAGCTTGCGGAAACCTATACCGCCCTAAGCGAGCAGTGTAAGGGAAAGATAGTGGGTAGCATTCAACGGGAATGGATCGATGATGTCTTCAAGACCTTGTTGGATGTTGACCATTGCCAGTGGCTCATCTTTGAGCAGTTTGAGGTGGGGCCAACAGATGAAAAAGATGCCGGAACACTGAGCCCAGAACGGCTAGCTGAACTCGCTGCTATGGGAGCACCTGACCGTGGAGTGCAGGCCATGCTGGAACAGGACGTAATGGCTGCAGCTGAGGTGCAGGATGCGCTAATCAGCCGAACTCGGCCAGATTGGTTCAACTCTCTTGTTCAGAAGGGTTGGTACGAGCCTGGTCATCAGCCCGACCCGATCACCCTTGGCCACATCTTTGCTTTGCAGTTTCGGCATAAGATCAAGTACCGGCCTGAGGTTAGTCGCATTTTGGTACAAGACGGCTTGCAGTCTCTGCGCGAAGGCACTAAAGGAATAGAGGCCGAACTCATAGAAATACGTACAGCCCTTGATCAATTGCTGTCCAGTAAAGGTGTTCAGCTTGCGCTACTGGACGCATTGGATTCCACCCTAGGTGAGCTGCCTGCAAGAATGGTGGCCTTGAAGACGAATTCGTCCGCCAGGGAGGGCAGTTGAAGGAAATTGATTCCGGTCTAATCGCCTTGGTTAGCTTTCAACACAACTTTCGGAAATGAATCCATGGGAGGTTGGGCCGAATTGAAGACTCTATCGAGAGGTTTGGCGACAGAATAGCAAAGCTAGATGAACGTTTGGCAGAAAGCTTGTCGCACTCTTCAACATTAGGGACTGTGGCAAGAGATAGATGTAGTCTTACCGAACCGCTACCCCTTTCGAGAATGCCTATTGGTAGAGATTCTGAAATTGGCCAACTAAAGGAGTACTTAGGTGACGACGCGACGAGGATGATCCGAGTATTGGGGCGTCCTGGCTCAGGGAAGACAACGCTAGTCTCTTATGTACTATCGCATGCGATAAAGGAGGGAAAAAATTCATTACCTGACAATTGGAAGATTGACGGACTTGTCTATCTTCGCTGCAGCGCGTATGGAGATAGGGTTGCAGCAAGACTTCTGGAAAAACTCGACAGTTTGTTAACGCAGTTGGGCATTTCGTCAGTTGTCACAAGCGCTCAAGCAAGTTCTTTCAATGAAAAAATTGCGTTGTTTTCCAAGGCTACAACCAACCTCAATATTCTCGTCTTTTGGATAACTTGGAATCAATTATCTGCGTGGAACGTCAGGATGAGCTTCTTGACCCTGATCTGGGGTGCCTCTTCAAAGAAATATTGCTTGGCCAATGCAACATTCGAATCGTTTATACAAGTCAGGTAAATCCAAAAATTCTGCTTGATTCCAATTTTGAACCAATAGAGGCTATCGCACCGGGTCGCCAGAGAGCACTGATCTTCAAACAGGGCTCAACGCAGAAAGAGGGGGTAGAGCTATTAAAGCAGCAGGACCCACAAGGATCGTTGCGACTGTTCGACCTCCCACAGTTAACCCTCGAATCGGTAGTTTGCATGGTAGGAGGAAACCCTAGAGCACTTGAAGTCATTGGCGGTCTTCTGCACAGCGGCCAGATATCTTTGAGCGAAATTGATGCACTACTAAGCGCAAGAACCGAAACTGTGCATTTTCGGGAACTCCTTAGTCAACTGATAGGTAACTATTTTCAGAGGCTAAATAATAAAGAAAAGCAGTTTTTGCAAGCATTAGCGGTGTTTGGAAGGCCGGTAGCCATGGGGGGCTATCAGGTTCGTTCTGGAGTCATGCGGATCAGAAACTAACCCGAATCTCGATCAGACGTTGCAAAGCCTTTTAAGAAAGAGGTTGATCTTCTGGAGTGTTTCGGAATGAACTCGATCAGCATGATGCTGATCGAGCATTTATTATTACCAGCTTACCCACTGATGCCGAGGGGGCTAATCAAAATTCCTGGACAGTGAAAACTTATTTCAGAATGCAGCCCTCTACTGGCATTCTCAACAGGTCTCTGAAGAGAACTGGAGAACAGTTACAGATTTGGAGGCTCACTTTTGTGAGTATGAGATACTTTAATCCAAAATAACTGGGTAGCTGCCGTTGGCTTAGTGCTGGCGATATCTGATTTCCTATTGCGACGGGGTATTACCTTCTGACTGAAGGAAATGCTTGAGGATTTGCACAAGTGCCAAATGCCATTTCATGAGCGAGGAATAATCAGCAGATTGTTGGCAGACACCAATGTGCGCTTAGGTGAATATGAAATCGCAAGAAGCCTTGCGGCCGTCGCTGCCAGTACTGCCGATGCAGAAGGCGTATTGGAAGAGCGTCGACTTGATTCTATCGCTGCGCGCCAAATCGAAGCAAAATGCGAGCTAGAACTAGGGCGGGTGGCAAATGCGATCGTTATCTTGGACAGCAGCTTGCTTGAGCTTCGTTCCACATCAGGAGCACCGCCCATGGATCCGAAACTTGCCGAGGTGATGCTTCGCGTACTCGTGACTTGGCTTTTGCGAACAGCGTAGTTGGAGAGGTAGAACTCGCAATTGAGCTTTCAAAGGAGGCTGAAACTATTGGCCTCCAGCATAAAAAATATTCATTGGCGCATTGTTGTTGTGGCATATCAAGGGCTTTATTACTCTATCTCGGGGAAATGGCGAAAGCGCGCGAAACATATCTGAAAGCAATTAGTTTAGGTCGAGATCAGAACGAGCGCTTTCCTTTAGCATTGGTTTATGGCCTGCTCTCTGAACTTGATTTGATTACTGAACAGGGTAATGCAGTGGATTTTGCTCTACGTGCCTTGGAGATGGAGCAGGATATTCGTAAGAATGCTGTTACGGGTAGTTGGTGTCACTGGCTGATAGCACTTGCTCTTGCACGCAATTCTGACAGAATTGTAAACGCCAAAGATCACGCGGAAGAAGCACTCAAATTCAATAGGCCGTTGAACAAACCCAAATCCAAGAGCGTTACTGGGTATTGTATGTTTAAGGCTTGGCCAGCGAGAGAATGGGGTAAAGATACTGGAAGAGGTTATTCGTGAAACGGACAAATTAGTACGCTCAAAGGATCGAAACTGGGAGGTTCTATATGCCAAAGGGTGGGCACTCTAAGCTTAGCGAGTTGCGGCTATGCCGCTTTATGAGGCTATCGAGGTATATGAACTCGCGCGCCTAGCTTCGCCGCATCTGGGGCATATCGCTCGAACCCGGGTGCAGTTTGAAGTGATTAAGCCTCTGCTTGAGGCCCAACTTGGCGCCAAGGAATCGAATTCGAATCGATATTTCAGGTAGTAAACACTAACCAGGCGGTAATACCAATGTTTTCGCCGTGGTTAATAGATCAGGGGTCAATTCGGAAAGCTCGACGTATTCGATGGAAGGAGATGCGACGAGGTACTGCTGCTTCGTAAATGGTAAGTAAATGGTTTGGACTGTATATTTTAAGCAGGAACATCCGCAATTTGGGAACTTACTAGGCCTAAATTCGATCTGGTAAGTATGCTCACCCGTGATAAATGCCTGCCAGATGATTAGGTAAGCCTTCGGATTAATTGCTGGCTGGCGTTCAACAAGGTCAGTCGCGCCAGGATTGAAAACCAGATGTTGCAATATCGATCTTAAGGTCTGGGACCAGCCAATCTATCGCTGATATGCCTGGAAGCATTCTGGCTAGAGTCCTTCTGCGTTTGCGGCTGCAATCGCAAGGTGTCCGGGGATACAACAAAGGCCAGGGTGACCATACAAAGCCATGCAGACATCAAAGCCTTCTCGACAGATCCAATGACGAGATCAGCCATCCTGCGATAGGCAAATATACGATCCTCACCATCTCGGTAGCAATCTGTTAATGATGTCGCGCCCGAAACTCCCCTGCAAATCCACGATTCTTCAATGAAGTTACTTGATAGAAAGAAAACGCGGCCAGCCGCACTAGATATTGCTTAGTTTCTATCGTGACGTCCGAGATCGCTCTAAATCCTAGTCCAACTACTACCAACGAACCGGCATCCCGTGCAATAAATTTCTTATTTAGGCAGGCGAACTTGGTACAGGAGAAATAATGCCAATTTGGGAACGTAAATAGCCGTCAAAATTGCCCAATACTTCCACCGATTCTTGATTAGTGAAGCCGTATGACTGCAAAACCATAGCCTTGTCATTTTTCCACTGGATGTTTATGGCAGCTTGTTCCG